>JAICXV010000013.1 GCA_025934545.1 Verrucomicrobiia bacterium | reverse complement strand
GCAACGGCGGACGGTTGATAGAAACCGGTCGCTAAGGTGGAAACATTGTTATTCGTATCGATGATACGAATGGAACCGTTGCCTGAATCAGCCACGTAAATATTGCCATTGGTGTCGGTCGCCAACCCGAGCGGATACCTGAATTGCGCCGTCGCGGCTGGGCCATCGACGTTGCCACCAAACTGGCTGAATACCCCAGCGAAGTTGCTGACCACGCCGTTGAAACTGACGAATCGTAAGAGATGATTTTGTGAATCTGCAACAATCAAACCGCCGCGAGCGGTAACGATCCCGGCAGGTTGAAAGAACCGCGCCGCCGTGGCGGTGCCGTTGTTCGTGCCAGTGTGACCGATTGAGCCGGCCAGCGACACGAAGTTGCCGGTGGACGGATTGAATTTCATGACGCGGTCGTTCGCACCGTCGGTGATATAGAGAACGTTGTTGGCATCGATGGCGACGCTATTCGGTTCGAACAGGTTCGACGAAATAACGGTCGTCACACTTTGAGCGTGCAGGGACGCCGCAGTTGCCAGGACCAGTCCGAATACCAAAGCCGTGGCTCGAAGAACCGAGCCGAGGTTCGGCCGCAGGGTGGTGAGACGCGTTTTCATATTGGTGATCATTTCCGTGTTAAATGGTTGCGTTCTCATGGTTGTAAACGAATCCTGTAAAATTGGACCGTGCCGTTGTTGGGCTCGGTGACTTGTTGAACCGTGCCATCGCCGAGAACCGTCCCGAGGGATGTCCAGGAAGTGGCATTAATAGAGGAAGAGCCTTCGATGACGTAAGTCTTGGCCGGTGCGCTCAACCAGCTCAACGTGGTGTTACCGGAGCTGTTGAATGCGGAATTAAAGTGCAGGCAGGAAGCGGCGTTGGTCGGGCTGGTGCCGGCCATGAATTCTTTCCAGTTCGGTACACCGTCGCCGTCCGGGTCAGCATTGTCGTCAGCCAGCGCGTTGGTCACGCTGCCGAAGAAATAGTTCTTCCATTCGTCGGACGTTCGCGAAGGAGCGGTCGTTGCGTTGGACATCACCCAAACCGAGCCGGGGAAACTTTCCAGTTGGTAGAAGGTGTTCAAGTTTGGCGCACCGTCGACGTAGGAAAACTGCAAGGTGTAACGCTGGCCTTGTTGGGCGCCACCGGGAATGGTGAAGCCAATCTGGCCAAGGTAATTGCTGTTTTGCAACGGAGTAGCAAAGGCGCCGAGAGACCACGCACAAACAATGTCGTTTGGAGAAAGACCGGGGAGCACTTGTCCGCCAGTGATATTGCCGGCAGGTGTGAAAGTGATGGCACCGGGCATCGGCGCGTTGCCTTCTGGCACGAGCGTCGCGCGGAATTGCATGCCGGACAGGTTGAAATTAGGTCCGACTTTCACATACACAGGCAACGAACAGAAGTTGCCGGGCAATTGTGAAGTCGCGGTGGAAGAAGCAACGAACGCCTGCCGCAACCAAACACTGCCGGGGGTTACAAGCTTGGGTGCAATTGGGCCGTGCGGCGTCACGATCTGCGAGGTCGATTGATGTTGTGGCAGGCCGTTATTTCCCCAGAATCGCAACCAGTTGTTGGTGTCGATGCCAACCGAACGGAACAGGATTGTTTGCCAGTCGAGGAACGTAATATCGCCGCTGCCAATCAACCCGTCGGGGGTTTCCGGCGCGGTATCCATCGCGCGGAACGCATCGCTGAAGCTATATGGCACACGAATGTTCACTGACGCATAGAGAGCGTTGTTAACGTCGGAGTTCGATAGGATCGAGTCGCCGAAATCTCCCGCGTTATACCAACGGCCCGGCGAAGAGTCGCCCGCCAGATATTGAACATTTTGGATGGTGATACTGCGCGCTGGTGTAACGGTCAGCGGAACATCGGCCTGCACGCCATCTGATGTCGCGGACGGGAACAATACATTCAGCTGATATGATTGACCGACGGTGCAAGTTTTCGGAATACCGATTTTGAGCATAGCAACGGTGGCGAAGTTGTTGACGGTAAAACCCGAGGTGGAACCAGCCGCCGAAATGACCAGTCCGCGTCCATTTCCGGCAGCTGCATATGGGAACAACGAGTAATTGACTGCGTTGCCCGGGCCGGTCACCCGCACGAAATCATTCGACCCGATTGCCAAAACATCCAGAATCGTGACGGTATCCGGCGCCCCGTTCGCCGGCGTAACTTCAACCCGAAATTGCAACGATTTCAAAACACCGTTCGACTGCAAATTGACGACAACCGGCACAACGATTGTCGAACCGACGCCGGCGACAATGTCCTTGGAGAATCCGATTTCGTTGTCACCACAGGCCACGCCGGTGACGGTCACGCTCGCGTTCGTTCCTGAAAACGCTTTCATCTTCAGGCCGACGAGGCTGTTGGTCGAATTGCACCAGGTGAATGTGCCGACACCGTTCGGCGTTGGAACATAAATGCTATTGGTCGTCGGCTCGGCACCGTCGGTCGTATAATAGACATTGGCGCCGCTGCTGTTGACGGTGATGGTCTGGCATTGCGGGTAATAACCGCAATTCGGGGAAAATGTTGGAGGCGGAATGGTAACGGGTGTGCCGTTGGTGCCGCCGCCGGTCGCCCCGGTGGTTAACCCGCTGCCGGTCACTTCGCGAAGGATGTGATAGTAAACTTCAGTGGTGAAGACGAGACCGTTGGTCGAAATACACACGCTTACCGGTTCGCGAGAGGCGGCGGTGGATTGATTGCCATCCGCCCAACCCGGAAAGTAAGAACTGTTCCAATTTGTCGGATCGATTCCGTAAAGAGTCGTCGTAGTGCCGGAACCGTCGACAAGACGGACACGGTTATTGAGGCGGTCGGCAACGACCACTTTGCCATCAACTGTTACCGCCAAACCGTAGGGGGAATTAAACTTTGCGAACCCCGCGGTGCCATCGACATATCCAGTGCCGTTATTGCCGGCGAGAACACGGATCGTCGGGGCGCTCGGATCCACGTTATTGGTCGCACATACGACAATCGCGTTTGTAAAAGAACTACTGTTGTTGAGGCTGACAACGATTTCGCCGCTCGGCAAAACACCAATGCCGCGCATCGTGCCGCAACCGCTCAAGATCAGGCGAGTTGAACCGTTTTGATAGGCTTCAATGATACAACCGCTCGTATAGCAGACATAGAGGCTGCTGCCGTTGGGCGCGAGCGTCATTGCGCTCGGGCCGGAAATCGCGCCAAGATAATTGGAGGCGACCAGGTTTTTGAATTTGTTGTATTCGCGAATGACGTTGTCGCTGGTCAGGACATAGAGGTTATCGTTGCCATCGCAAACCACACCGATCGGAGCATTGAGGCCCGACAGATACGTCGAGGTCTGGCTGCTGAGCGTGTTGCCCGGAAGAGTAATTTTGCGAACCGCATTATTCAGACGATCGGCCATGTACATGTTCCCGGAGGAATCCAGGACGGTGCCCCAAGGCGTGTTGAATTGCGCGTTGGTAAACGTGTTGCCATCGGCATTGCCGTAATCGTGGCCGCCGACGACCAGACGTCCGCCGCCGAGCGTTTGCACGTCGATTTCCGCCGTGGCTGCCATGGCGAAGGAGAGCAAAGCTACGGAGAGCACTGCAATCGGGGCGAAGCCGCAGAATCTTTTATTCATATATTGCCTCTCTATGCTTGCGGTTTTAAGTCGCGTTAAGGGCATAGGTTGCGTGTTCGTTTTTATTTATTCAGTGGCCTTCGGACTGCGGACCTGGACATCAGGACTGACCGGTTTGGTCCAGTCATAAGGCTTGCCGCTGTCCCATGCGCTTTCATCCTTTTCAGGCATCGGAGTAAATTTGTTCTTCAGGAAATCACTCGGCGTACTTTGGTAGTCGCTCTCCGATACAATGGTCGGCGTGACGAAGATCAACAGGTTTTGCTTCGTGCGTTGTTTGTCCGAACTGCGGAAGAGCGCACCGAGTCCTGGAATGTCACCGAGCAACGGAACCTTGGTCATAACCTGCGAGGTATTGTCGTTGTCAAGTCCGCCGACCACGAGAGTGAAACCACTGGGGACAACGGCTTCGGTGGTGATTTTGCGGCGTGAAAAGACGGGGGCGGAATTGACCTGACCGCTGAGGGTCTGGGTTTCCAACTGGAGTTCTTTCGCGGAAATTTCAGGCGCAATCTGCATCATGACGTTGGTCATGCCGACAATGTGCGGAACAACGTTCAACTTGATGCCGACTTCGTTGATGATGGTGTTGCCGACTTTTTTCTCGTAGTTCGGCTTCGCCGTGGCAAGAGGTTGGGTGCCGGCCGCGCCTGCACTTTGTTCTTGTTCGAAAACGGGGACGTTGCGGACGACGGACAATTCCGTTGCGACGCCATCAAGTGCGACCGTGCGCGGTAACGCAAGGGATTTGGTGTCGGAGTCAGTATTGAGGAAGCTCATGACAGCGTGAACGCCATCGGCATTAAGGAACGCTGTGGCCGGGCTGAAACCGCGAGCAGTATTCAAACTAAAGCCGCCATTTCCGACCTGCGTCAGAAGTGAAGTGATATTGGTCAGACCGCCACCACCACCGCCGGCAACGTTGCCAGTCATTGGCGCACCATCAGGTTTGGCAGAGGAACCGCCGATTATCGTCGGACCACCCGACGTGCCGTTCTGAGCAATTGATCCGGAAGTGATGCCGTTTCCGAACGTGACATTCTGGGCGGCAAGTGTGCCGGTCCAGTCAACGCCTTTAAGAGAATGCGGGTTGCGCGTCGTTTCGACGAGCTTGGCTTCGATAAGAATCTGGCGGGTCGCGCGGTCGAGCTTTTTGATGAGAGCGACTGCGCCGTCGAGTTCTTTTTCCTGGGTGAGCACAACCAGTTGGCTGGTGCGCAGGTCAGCGATGATTTTGCTGCCTTTGGAAAGAGTGTTGGTGACCGCCATGGCGATGTTTGTCGGGTTGGCGTAGTTGAGTTGGATGACGGTGGTGACCATCGGCTCGGAGTTGGTGTCTTTGCGGGTGACACGGGCGATGCCGGTGTTCACGTCCTGGACGAGACGCCAATTGTAGTTCTCCAACAGCGCGGTCAAAGCCTGGCGCGCGGTGATTTTCTCCCAGCGCACGGCGTTGACGACCGGCGGCGGCAAGGGCGAGCCGTCTGCCTTGGTGGCGTTGACCAGCATGGGGTCAAACTGGATGTTGATGCCGGCGGAACGCGCGAGCGTCTGCACGGCCTGCGGCAGCGAGGTATCGGAGTTAAACTCGATGACCGCGGCCACCTCGTCAGGGGATGCATTGGTGACAGCTTTGAGGCCGGCGCTGGCGTCTGTCGGGGTGGATTTGGTTTTGGCTGCGTCCTGGCCTTCGGCGCGACAGATGCCGGTGAGGGCAACTGCCAGGGCAAGAATGAGCGACAATTTGATTTTCATAGGCTTTATCTGCGATCTCAACTGACGTTTATTGGCGAAGCGGTAGTTCATTTCCGGGCCTCCTGGATCGTATCGAGCGTGAGCTCGCGCGGCGCTGGTTCACCATCGACCACGACGGTGACGGAGCGCTCGGTGATTTTGGTCACTTTCACTACGAGGGTTTGGTTGGAGCCGGCCGATACCTGCGATTTGTCTCCCTCGGCAAATGTTTTGTCATTAATAGTGGCAATGAAGCGGCCCGGGGAGCCGACGACGCCGCGCAAACGAAGTTCCACCGATTTGGAAGTTTCCGGCACGCCACTTTTAGCGATGGTCGGCTTGGACAGACGGCGTTTGGAACTCGGGAAAAATGGGTCTTTGGTCGTTTTCGGGTCATCATCAAAAACGGCTTTGGTTTCCAGGACGACAACATTGGTGTCGGCTTGCGAAAGTTTGGCTTTATCATCCGCCTTTTTCACGGGCGCGGCTGATTTGGCGGGATCACTGCAACCGACAAGGGTGAGGAGCATCCAAACGGACACGCTCACGACCAAGATGACCGCTCCAGCCTTGCGCCCGTTATGTGTTGAAGAGCGCATTATCGGTTTTCAATTGGGGTTGAGGGTTGCATCAACATGACAATGTCAAAAGTGAGGTTCAGCTTTTCGGGATCGGTCGAAGGACCAGCGGGGGCATGCGTCAGTTCAACCGATTGCACGCGCACGTAAGGAAATTGTGTTTCGAGATCGGCGACGAACCGTCCGAAATCGTGGAAGTGACCGTTGGACTTCACGTGAAAGGTAGCGCTTTTGTAAGGGAATTTCGGGAGCAACACTGCGTCGCCTACTTCCGGCTGGCTGATGCCCGCAGCAGTGACGCCGGCGCCGCGATGAATCGAAAGGAATTGGGCCAGGCTTTGCAAGAACCAGGCATAGGTATCGCGTTCCGGAGCGAGCAACGCTTCACGACCGCCCAGGTCTTTAACAACCGTTTGCAAACGGGTGAGCAATTGGCCTTCTTCGCGGGAAAGTTTGTCCGCCTGATTGAGTTTGGCGCGAACCGTTTCAGTTTTAAGGGCGGTGCGGCGCAGTTCGGCACGTTGGGATTCGGCGACGAAGAATATCAGCGCGCCGATAATTGCGGCCGTCATGACGGCGACGAGGATCAACTGGTCGCGCTTGGCTTTGGGGAGGTTATTCATAACGCTTTACCTCCGGTAATTTGGAAACCAGGCTGAAGGTGACATATTCGTGAAGCGGATCGGCGGGGTCGCGTTGTGGCGCGCTTTGAGTGCCGTCGAGCACGAAACTCTCGCCGCGTTTCAAATGGAGTTTGAAATATTCGTTCTTGGCGAGCGCTTCTTTGAATTTTGTCCAGGTCTGGTTCTGGTTGTTGAAATCGCGAGCATCGAGAACGATCCGAATCTTTTCGGTGGCGACGCCGGGCTTGTGAATGACGACGGGGCCATTGGCGGTGTTGTTGGTCGCATTCTCCGGGTTGGTCATCTCAAAGGATTGTTCGCCGCGAATGCGCGTGATCTGGATATCATCGACAATGCTGTGCTGAACAGCGTTGAGGGCGTTGGCCCAAAGAAAGCGATTGGTGGCGTAACGGTCGAGATTGCTGTCCATCGACTCGAGGCGAATGGATTTTTCCTGCATCGCGACGAGCGCTTTGTATTTGGGCTCTTTCAGGGCCCAGTCTTTCTCCAGACGGGTGCGTGTAACACCTTCATGCCAGATATCGAACTGAAGTTTTGCGCACCAGAGAAGAGTCAGCGCAACGAGGAAGCTGCCGATCCAAATGCCCCGTTTAACCGGGTCACGGCGACGCAGGTCTTCGGCGGATTGCGCCTCCGCCAGCAAGTTAATGCGAATAGGCATACGTCACCTGAATAAAAAAGTTAAAGCTACACTCCTTGAACCGAGGCCAGGGGCCGGGACGACGAACACTCCTTTCTGTTCCGCTGGGAAAGCGAAACGGTTTCAACTTGGCCAAATCGTGTCTCGTCGACTTGGTCCCACCATTGCGACTGTAGGTTATACAGTCGCGAATGCATCGGTTATCACGGAGGCGGTTATAAAACATAGTGTCGAAACAATGCAATAGAAAATCTCATGCCACATTGCGGGTTTTTCTCATAACGCAGCTTTCTCCCTCGTAAAAAAGTCATTAACAACCCCCAAAATCGCTGAGAAATACTTTCTCAAATAGGCTATTTTTAGGGGTAAAACCCTTATTTTTAGGGGTCTCGCATGTAAGAATGAGAGAAATTCGGCGTTTAATACCCACATCACCATCGGTCAGAGAGCGGGTAGAGGTACGGTGCAGTTACGAAGGTTTACGCATCATTTTTCCTTTTTCCCGAGCCTCTCATACCTCACATTCCCGCCATGGCCATTGCGTTTACAGTCCTGGCGATCTTCGCCGGCGCGAGCTTTTTTTTTGCGCTGGCCGAGACCGCGCTCTTCGCGCTTGGCAAATGGCAAGTCCGTCAGCTTGACCACAGCAGTTCGCGCGCAGCCAAGACTGTCAGTGGTTTGCTCGCGCATTCGCAGGATCTTTTAGCCACGATTGTCCTCGGCAATTCTTTCGCCAATGCCGGCATCGTCGCGGTTGTTTTTTGGATGACGATCACAGATCGCTGGCCAATGGTGTGGACGTTGCTCGGCGTGCTTTTTTTCGTCCTGCTCGTTTGCGAAGTTGCGCCGAAAACTTTGGCCGTTCGCGCGTCGGAAACCTGGTCGCGCCGGGTGGCCCCGCCCATGCTTATTTTGCAAGCGTTCAGCAAGCCGCTTCGTTTTGTGGCCCAACAGCTTACGAATTTCATTTTGCGTGCCACAGTTCCCGCTTCTGTCCAGCCCGCAGCCCAACTTTCGGATGACGAATATCAGGAGCTTTTGGAGATGGCCTTTCAGCAGGGCGCGCTGGCGGCCAGCGAAAAAGAAATCATCCTGCAAATCATTGGGCTGGACCGACGGCAGGCGAAGGATGTCATGAAACCGCGTTCGCAAATGACAGCTATTCCCGATGATCTCGCCGTTCCTGAAATGATTGCGGCGGCAAAAAAATACAAACACCGCCGTCTGCCGATGTTTGATGAAACACCGGACACAATCGTCGGCGTGCTCAACACGCGCGCGTTGTTATTAGACCCCGAAATTGATTTGTCGATTGCGATTGAATTCCCGTCATTCGTCCCCGAGACGATGAATTTACTACAGTTGTTGAAAGCGTTGCAACGTCAGCAACGCGGGCTTGCCATCGTGCTGGATGAATTCGGCGGCACGGCGGGCATTGTCACGATCGAAGATATTCTCACCGAAGTCATCGGCAAAATCCGGCGCGACCCGGAAGCGGCCAGCGCGGTTATCCAGAAGCTTGGCGATGGTAAATGGCGCGTCAGCGGCGCTGTTCGGATCGACGATTTTCGCCGCGAATACCCGGCGCTCGGCGAATTGGACGGGTGCGAAACGCTCGCTGGATTGGTGATGGAACAAGCAGGGGTTGTCCCTGGCGTTGGTGAAGCAATTACCTTTCGCGGACTGCGCTTTACTGTCGAAGGCGCAGACGAACGCCGTATTCGCGAGCTGTTGGTGGAGGTCGTCCGGAAAAGATGAGCAACGCCGATATCATTTCCTTGATCGCGCTGATTTTCTGCGGGGCACTGTCGTTTCTTTTTTCAGGAATGGAATCCGGCGTGCTCGCGCTCAATCGCCTGCGTGTTCGTCACTTGATGCGGGCGGCCAATCGCCGCGCAGCCGTGCTCAACAGTTATCTCGAGAACCCGGAAGACTTTCTTTGGACGATTCTGGTCGGCAACACCGCGGCGAACATCGCCATTTTCAGCATCGGTGCGTTCGAACTATTCGATTGGCTCGGCGGACATCGCCTGTGGTGGACAGTCGCCTTCATCGTCCTTGTATTCGTGTTCTATATCGCATGCGAATTGTTGCCGAAAACATTGTTCCAGCGTTTTCCCAATCGCCTCACGATGTTGCTTGCGCCGCCATTTCGATTTTTCCATTTGATTTTGTCGCCTCTGGCAACCATTGCGGCGTGGTTTTCATCGGGTTTGCTGGGTTTGACTGGAGGACGTGCCTTCACAGGCCGCCTGTTCCGCAATCGCGAGGAACTGCGCCTTGTCATGCAGGAATCGGCGCCCAGCCTGACTTCCGAAGAACGCGCCATGATTAATCGCGTGCTTGATTTGCAAAATGTGCGCGTACGTCACATCGCCGTTCCATTTTCCGACGTCGTTTCGATTACCGACACGACCCCGATGTCCGAAGTCGTCAACGTCTGTCGCGAACGCAATCTTACGCGCATGCCTATTTTTCGCGCCGATACCAAACGCGTCATGGGCACCATGGATATGGATGCCGTGCTCTTTCGGGACGATCTCGATCTGCAAAAGCAGGCGTCGGCCTATGCCCACGGCGCACTTTTTCTCGCCGAAGATTTGCTTCTGGAAGAAGCGATGCGGCGAATGCAACGCACCGGCGACCGTCTCGCCATCGTGCTTGACCGCGAACAACGCGAGCGAGGAATTGTCAGCCTTCAAGACATCCTGAAAGTGATTTTCGGCGAGGTGACGCTGTGAACACGGACATGATTATGTCCAACCTGTTTCAGATCGCCGCGGTCATCGGACTCGTGCTGGCGAATGGTTTTTTTGTCGCCGCCGAATTTGCGTTTGTGCGACTGCGCGATACTCAACTCGACGGTCTCATCGCCAAAAATCATGGTCGCGCCAAACTTGCGCGGCACATCCTGCAAAACCTCACCAATTATCTGAGCGCGACTCAGCTCGGAATCACCATCGCCAGCCTCGGGCTCGGCTGGATCGGCGAACCGGTCTTCACCAGTTTGCTCGAACCAATTTTGCGCGCGATGCACATTCAATCCGAACGGGCCCAACATTCCATTTCCTTCGCCGTCGGCTTTACCGTGCTGACTTTTTTGCAAATCGTCCTCGGCGAATTGGGTCCCAAATGGTTTGCCATCCAAAAAACTTTGCCGGCTGCACTCAACATTGCTCGCCCGCTCCATTGGTTCTACATCGCGTTTTATCCGATCAACTGGGCGCTGAACCATTCCGCGCAATGGATTCTTCGCCGGGTCGGACTCGAACCGGTGATGGACTCGACCATGGTGCATTCCGAGGAAGAATTGCGCGTCATGCTTGGCGAACGCCGCGCGCACGCTTCCCGTCTCAGCCGGGAAATCCTCATCAACGCGCTCGACCTCACCCGCCGCATAGCGCGCAATGTCATGCGTCCGCGCACAGAAATCGTCGTGCTCGATACTGATGCGACGATCGAAGAATGTCTCGAGGTTGCCGAAAAAACGCGTTACTCGCGTTTCCCGTTGGCCGATGGCGGCGACCCGGACAAAACTCGCGGCGTCGTTCACATCAAAGACCTTTACGCCATGCGCAAAAAAGCAAAGCACGGCGCCGATTTGACGCCCGTTGCGCGCAAACTGATTTACGTTCCGGAAACGACACGCCTGGAAAAGCTGCTGCAACTTTTTCTCGAACGAAAACTTCATCTCGCCATTGTCGTCGATGAGTACGGCGGCACGACCGGCCTAGTCAGTCTCGAAAATATTTTGGAAGAACTTGTCGGCCAGATTCAGGATGAGTTCGACCAGGAAAAACCGTTGGTCATCCGCCGAAATGAAAACACCTGGGAAATCGACGGTGCCCTGCCCCTGCACGAATTAGCCGAATTGGTCGGCCAGAATATTCCCGCCGAAGATATCGCAACGAGCAGCGGCTGGGTGACTCAAGCACTGGGTGGATTTCCTAAAACCGGAGACGTTCTGCCGATCGGTGACTTC
>JAICXV010000524.1 GCA_025934545.1 Verrucomicrobiia bacterium | reverse complement strand
GGAACTGGCGACTGAGGTCACGCTTCAACCCATTCGCCGTTTTCAAATGGATGCGGCGATTCTCTTTAGCGACATCCTTGTCGTGCCCGAAGCGATGGGCCAGGGCTTCAGTTTTCGCGATACGGGCGGGGTTCACATGGAGTTTCGACTCAGGAATCGCGCGGATGTGGAGAAGCTTGACGCCGGTGGACTAAGGGAAAAACTGAGCTATGTTGGCCGCGCACTGCAATCGATCCGTCAGGAACTGCGGGGTCAAACAGCTTTGATTGGCTTTGCCGGTTCCCCGTGGACGCTTGCCAACTTTATGTTGGAAGGCGGCAGTTCCAAGTCGTTCAAGAAGGGTTACGAGCTCTTTAAAAACGACCGTGAAACGTTCGATGTGTTGATGGATAAATTGAGTGAAGCTGTGGCTGATTTTTTAAAGTTTCAAATTGAGAACGGCGCCGATGCCGTGCAGATCTTCGACACGCTCGGGGGCGATTTGCCAACCGCAGACTTCGAAGCTGCTTCCGGCCAATGGATACGAAAGATTGTGAGAGCGCTCAAACAACGCGCCCCGTCGATCGTTTTCGCCAAAGGCTGCCATGATTGGGTCACTTTGCGAAATATCGGGTCGGACGGCGTGGGTGTCGGACACGAATTTGACATCGCCGCCGCCGCCAAACAATTGCCGAACATCGCGGTCCAGGGCAACTTCGACTCCGAACTTCTCGTCACTGCGACGCAGAAAGAAATCGAAGCAGAAGCAAACAGGTTGCTTGAGTCAATGCGTGGTCGTGACGGCTATATTTTCAATCTTGGCCACGGTGTTCCGCCGGATTCCAAAATGGAAAACCTCGAAACCCTCGTCGGGATCATAAAGAATTTCGCATGAGCGCACTCTCCGTAAATCTCGAGCTGGTGAAAAAATACAACGTCGCTGGCCCGCGCTACACGTCGTATCCACCGGCGACGCAGTTTACTGACAGCGTGAAGTGGCCGACCCTGGAACAGGAAATTGTTAAAGCGCAGGATCCCAGTCGCGACCTCTCTCTCTATTTCCATCTGCCTTTCTGCGAATCGCTCTGCTGGTTCTGCGGCTGCACCACCGTCATCACGACGAAGCACGAACAAAGTGGCGACTATCTCGATCATCTCGAACGCGAGATGGACAAAATGCGCGCGCTCTTGAATCCGAAACGGAAAGTCATTCAACTCCATTTCGGCGGCGGCACTCCCACGTTCCAGCGTCCGAATGAACTTCGTCGCCTCGGCGAGGCCATCCACAAACGTTTTACGTTTGCCGACGACCTCGAAGCCGGTGTCGAAATCGATCCGCGACGGATCACGAAGGATCATATTGTTGCCTTGCGCGAAATCGGCTTCAACCGTGCGTCACTCGGCGTTCAGGATTTCAATGCCAAAGTGCAGGAAGCGGTCCACCGCATCCAACCACGCGCCCAGGTTGAACAAGCTATCAATTGGATTCGCGAAGCCGGATTTAAATCTCTTAACGTCGATCTCATCTACGGTTTGCCGTATCAGACACCTGCCTCCTTTGAAGATACATTGAATCAAATGCTCGAACTGTCGCCCGACCGGCTTGCTATTTTCAGCTACGCGCATGTTCCGTGGATGAAGCCATCGCAAAAAATCCTGGAAAAAGAAGGCGCTCTCCCGCCGGCCGAAACGAAACTGGACATTCTCAAGCTCGTCATCGAAAAGCTCACCGCCAACGGTCGTTACGATTACATCGGTATGGACCATTTTGCCAAACCGACCGACGAACTTTCCATCGCGCAAAAGAACAAAACGCTTCAGCGCAATTTTCAGGGTTACAGCACCAAAGGTGGCGCTGACATTTATGCATTCGGCATGTCCGCCATTTCGCAGGCCGATGGAGTTTATTGGCAAAATGAAAAAGAATTGCCGAAATATTACGCTGCCGTTGACGAGGGCCGCGTCCCGTTCACCCGTGGCTACATCATGACCGAGGACGACAAAATCCGCCGTTGGACGATCATGCGTCTCATGTGCGATCTTGGACTCGATTATGCCGCGATGAGCAAAACGCTCGGCATCAATTTTAAAGAATATTTCGCGAAGGAACTGGCTTCTTACGGCGATATGCAAATGGATGGGCTCGTTAAACTCAATGAGCAGGAACTCAAAGTGACCGATGCCGGTCGGTTGATGATTCGCAACATCGCCATGAAGTTCGACGCCTATCTACCGGCCGAAGGGCAACGCCGTTTTTCGCGGACCATATGAAGTCAGTAGCCATCATTGGCGGTGGCATCACCGGATTGACCGCCGCAGTCCGGCTCAAGGGATTAGGCGTCCCGGTGATTGTCTACGAAGGCGGCTCGCGTGTTGGCGGCGTTATTCAATCGGTTCGCAAGAATGGTTTTCTTGCCGAGCTCGGACCAAATAGCATCCTCGAAACCTCGCCGCTCATCACAAGCCTGATCCAAGATCTCAATTTAGAAAGCCGTCGCGTCAATGCGAGCCCGGAAGCTGCTAAACGCTACATCGTCCGTCGCAAAGTTCCGGTCGCGACGCCGACCTCGCCCGTAAAATTTTTCACCACGCCATTGTTTTCCAGTGGCGCGAAGCTGCGGTTATTCGTCGAACCACTCATGCGGCGTTGTCCCGCGGACAAAGAGGAGTCTCTCGAAAGTTTTGTCCTCCGGCGGCTCGGCCGCGACTTTCTGGATTACGCGATCAATCCTTTCGTCGGCGGTATATACGCCGGCAACCCTGCGAAACTGTCCGTCAAACATGCGTTTCCGAAACTCCACGCGCTCGAACAAAAATACCGATCGTTATTGGTCGGGCAATTGCTCGGCGCGCGGGAACGTAAAAAACGCGGCGAAACAAGCAAGCACGACGCGAAGCCATTTTCATTCGAGAATGGCTTGCAGGATCTTATCGACGCCTTGCAACAACGCCTCGGAACGGACCTGAAATTGCAAACGCCCGTTTACAAAGTTTCAGAAACGAGGGATGGCTGGCAATTGACCGCTACACAACATGGCAAAGATGCGGCTTTTGAACACAGCAACGTCATCCTTGCTTTGCCCGCCTACAAACTCGCGAATATCACGCTTAAAACTCGGAAGCCGGCCGACTTGAAATTACTCGAACAAGTTTACTACCCGCCTGTGGCCAGCGTCGTCCTGGGCT
>JAICXV010000727.1 GCA_025934545.1 Verrucomicrobiia bacterium | reverse complement strand
TGGTCGACCACTTTTCCGGTGGACAATTGATTGCGCCGGGGATGTGTCCTTTGGCGTAGTCGTCAGGGTAACGGACATCGATGATGTTGACGTCCTCCTTTTCTTCGATCATGTGGCTCACTTCAACCGGCCCGGTCGTGAACGATAATTTGTCTTCGAAGAATTCTTTGCACTGTGTCGGATTTGGTAATTCGGCAGTTAACATATTCCCTCCTGCCGCAATAGACTCCGAATCAGTTACAGCGCAATGGCGAGTTATCGACAGTGCAATTAACGGCGTCGACGCATTGGCGCGGGTGCCGCCGCCGGCGCGGATGGATTGTAATAATTGTTATAATTCACCGAGCTGGCCGATTGATATAAAGCGGTCTCGGCCTGGAATTCGCCGGCGACAACGCTCTTTTCCGCATCAGGCAACGACAGCGCAATTTTTCCAGGAATGACCCCGTTGGTCGGCGAACCCATTTCGAGCTTCATCGTGTAACCGGTCGAAAACGCTTTCTGGACCGGCGCATAACGCGGGTTCGTTTTCCAACGCTTGATGATTTGCGGCACGCCCTTGCCCTTCATGTCTTTCGTGACCGTCCATGTGCGGTTGGTGACGGTTTCACTCGGACTGATGCTCAGGTAAATAAAGAGCTCGCCATTGACCGCGGCACCGTCTCCCTGGCGCAACGTCAAAATTTGAGAATAACCAGCGCGATCAAGGCGCGCGACGTCGACCACGAAATTTATTCCAGACAACGAACCGTTGGCACGGCCAGCGGGGAACTGGACTGAATCCAAATCCATATTCCATTCCACCGTCGCGAGGTTGGTTGGCATTTGCGGCGCGCTGTGGGCAGCGATGTCAGCCTTCATTTCCGCCTCGAACTGCGCGGCTTCACGCTTCATCGCCGCTTGTTCTGCTTTGGTCATGCGCGGCGACCGCATTTTGTCGGGGTCGGTCTTATCCAAAACGTCGTACAGTTCAGCAATGTGGCCCAGATCGCCACCTCCGCTTGCCTTCGCCGATGCCGTGGTTTTTTCCGCGATGGTTGTGTCCATCGACCCGGCGTGTTTCATCAGATAAAAAAATCCAGCGGCGGCGACAAGACCGACGACGACGTAGGTGACGATTTTACCGGTAGATTTTTGTCCGCCCTGTTTGCGCGCCGCCATGCGAGCTCGCGCAGCGGCAGCAGCAGCAGCGTTGGACGCCGCGGTCGGAGCGGGTTCTGGAGCAGATGCTCCGGGAACAATGACGCCAGCCTGGCAAGTGGGACACGCGATTTGTTGTCCGCTCCATTGCGAATCGCAAAGGATGCCGTTGCCGCAACTTGGGCAGGAAAAGGTGAATTCGGCCATAGCCCGATTTGGTTGTTGTTTGGTTTATCACGCAACCGCAAGGTTTCGCGAGCAACATTGGTCTACCTTTCTTCGCGGATTCGGTCAAGAAAACACCGTTTTCCGCTTCCATTTTTGGATTGGTTTTTTACTATCGCAACAACCAACGACAACCAAACAACCACGGAAAAGCTATGGCGACTGAACAATCTCAAAACCCGTACGTTAGCGCCTTCCACAAAACACCCGAGCAAGCTATGCACGAAGCGCGTGCAAAAATCCTTTGGGGCGACTCCCCCGATGATGTCATTAAATATCTGCAAATGCAGAGTATCAGTTTTGACGATGCCTGCATCATGGTCGACGCGTTGTGCACGGAACGGGAAAAAAATATCCGTGGCAAAGGCGTCCGCAAAATCATCATCGGCGTGCTGCTCGTGATGGTGCCACTGGTGACCTGGCTGATCTTCATGCACATCGGTGTCATTCAATTTCACCTCATGGCCATCGTTTCTGTCATCGGTTTTGTGGGCGCATGGTTCTGCATCAAAGGCACGTTGATGATCATGTCTCCGAATGCCGAAATTGGCGATATCGGCTAAGAATTATCCGTTCCACGTCGGAATTGCGTGTTT
>JAICXV010000170.1 GCA_025934545.1 Verrucomicrobiia bacterium | reverse complement strand
GATGGCCGAGCAAACGCAGAACGCGCGACAGTGAGTCGCCCAGAATGGTTGAACGGATGTGGCCGACATGCATCGGCTTGGCGACGTTGGGTGAACTGAAATCGATGACGACGCAACGTGGCTTCTGCGTTTTTTGGAAGAAAAGGTGTTCGCCTTTGGCAGCGCGAGCGAGCGTTTCGCCGATAGCCGAGGGTTTGAGTGTGAAATTCAGAAAGCCTGCGCCGGCAATCTCAACTTTGTCGCACCATTCGGAGACGTCGAGTTTGGCTTTGATGTCGGTCGCAAGTTGGCGCGGGTTCATTTTGCGCTCTTTGGCGAGGGCCATGAGCGCATTGGATTGGTAATCGCCGAATTTGGCGTCCGTGGCGGGGCGGACGAGAACGCGAGAGAGGTCGGCATCCTGCAAAACGGAGCGAACGGACTCCTGCAGTTTTTGTTCAAGATAAAGGTGTAACACTCGAAAGGAACGTTAACGGGTGTCAGTTAATTTAAAAAGCCCGGTTTGAGTCCGGTGCCAAACCCGCCGGGCGAGACGCCCGGCTCTACGGCAGCCAGGATGCCTGCCACTACCATGCTATTTCGGCGTCGAATATTTTTTGATGACTTCGAACATGGCGGCCGAATCGGGGGCTTGTTCGAGTTCGTTTCGAAAATCTTTGTTGTGAAGAAGTTTTGCGATGCTGGCCAGGGTGTGAAGATGTTTCTGGAATTGCCCCTGCGGCACGAGGAACAGCATGACGAGGTTGACGGGTTGATTGTCGAGGGCATCGAAATTGATGCCGGTTTTGGAACGGCCGAGGGCGCCGACGACTTCGGTGATCAAATCGGTCGAAGCGTGAGGGATACCGATACCGAACCCAATGCCGGTGCTCATCGATGTTTCGCGTTTTTTAACGACGGCGGCGATGGCCTCGCGATTTTCCGGGCGGATCTTCTTCGTCGCTACGAGGTTGTCGATCAATTCATCGATGGCGTCCCAGCGGTTTGCCGCTTTGGTTTGCGGCAGGAGATTTTCTGGCCCTAAAATATCGGCAAGATTCATACAAAATGCTTGTGCATTTCGCCTGAAGCGCAAGGGCAATTCAAGAGAAATTGCGGATTACCGGTTGCCGATTGCGGATTTAGGACGGGCGTTTCATCCGCAATTCGAGATCGCGGTTCTAGAACAGGTTGGCGACGCGGTGTAAAACGATGTGATTGGATTGGAACCACGTCCCGAACGCATGACTCAACGCCGTCAATTTGTCGCCCTGCGTTGCGACTATTGGGATGCCGACGAGCAAGACGGCAGCGTTTCCAAGAAATATGACGACGCCAGAGAACAGGTAGCCCTGGCTGGTGATGTCGCTTTGGCGGGTTTTCAAAATGTGCCAGGTCAAAGTGACGTGGAACGCGTAAGCGGCGCCGAGGAGGAGATGAAACCAGACGACATAGGGCCGCCAATACCATATTAAGCTGCCGATCATAAACGCGATCACGACGAAGACGGCGTAGAGCGGAAAGAAATAGGGGGCGAGCGCGATGACGAAATTGTTTTTCGTGACGAGGACGTGGCCGCCTTCGGAGCTGGCCTTAAACTTTTTGACTTTGCCGCCGAAGATCCACGTCCAGACGGCATGGGTCAGTTCATGGCCAACGACGTAAACCCACATCGGTTTCGGCAGCATGATGAAGATGACAACCCAACAGGCCGCGCCGGCCAGCATCGGCAGCCAAATCTCTCGCGCGCTGCCGGAGTGGGAGAAGACTTTGCAAAGTGCAATCGATGTGCCGATACAAATCGGCAGCAGCAACACTGCAATGAGGAGTTTGACCCACTTTGGCACGGAGGGAGATTCGGAAAATTTTCGAGAAGTGGCGAGAAGAAACTGGCCGGAGCGGGGACTTTAGTCTGCTTCAGGTTGGATACACGATGAAGCTAAGCTGAAATTCCTCGTTTGAGGACGACACGTTGAAGCGGACTAAAGTCCGGGCGCCGAAAATCAAGATTTCAAGCCGAGGGGGGCGTCGCAGAACAGACCCTCGCGCTTCGGATGGAAATACTTTTCGGACGTTTCGTCAGGCGCGCCGGGGGGTTGTTTGTGGGCAGAGCGATACTGCAGCGACTGCTTCAGGCGAACTTCAAGCTTCGACTGACGGCGCTTAATCAAGCGTGACGGAACAGGGTTATCAGAATTTCTCATATCGCATCCTCCACCCCGAACTTGTGGTCCGAAGGCAAGGCTCTTTAGAGCATAGTTTGTTCCATTCGCGTTCACGGAGGATTGGCACCGCATACTGGCATAAAACGCTCAAAAACTGAGACACACCATACATTTTCGGCGAAAAAGTCTCCATTTTTTGGACAGTTTTTCGGACCCAGTCTTTGGTGTAATTAACTTACCTTTAATTCGTTACGGGACAATCGGGGCCGGCCTGAACGGGGCTATCGTGCTTTGGATGAAAAACACGCGGCTTGCGCGAAAATGAAACAAATTTGCGAAGTTGCGATCCGTCGACGATGCCGTCAGCTTAGGTCCGATAATCCTGCCATTCGGGCTCGTTGTCGAAGATCCAGCGGTAGTAATCGGTCGCTTGCAATTTGCTGGCGGCCTCTTCATCGACAACAACGGTGCATTTGCGATGAAGCTGAAGGGCGGTGGCGGAAATCATCGACGTGATCGGGCCTTCGACGGCTTTGGCGATGATGTTGGCTTTGGAATCGCCGGTCGCCAGCAAGATACACTTACGACATTCGAGGATGGTGCCCACGCCCATGGTAATGGCGCGTTGCGGCACTTTGTCGGAACCGCCGAACATGGCGGCGTTTTGATTCAGAGTCGTCGGGGAAAGCGCTTTGACGCGGGTGCGGGAACGCAACGCCGAAAGAGGTTCGTTAAAGCCAATGTGTCCGGCTTTGCCGATGCCGAGGAGCTGGAGGTCGATGCCGCCGTTGCGTTCGATAACTTTTTCGTACCGCTCACATTCTTTGTCGAGGTCGGCGGATTTGCCGTCCGGCAAATGAGTATTGCGCGGATCGATATTTACGTGATCGAACAGGTGGTGCTTCATGTAGAAGCGATAGGAGCCGGAATCCTTGGTGCCGAGGCCGACGTATTCGTCGAGGTTGAAGGTGCGACAAAGCGAGAAATCAAGTTTTTCCTTTTTGTGCATTTGCACGAGCAGCGCGTAGACGCGTTCCATGGTTTGGCCGGTGGCAAGGCCCAGCACGATGGATGGATTGGCGCGGATTTCTTTGGCAACCATGCGCGCGACCAGGAGCGACGCGGCATCTGCATCAGAACGAATGATAACTTCCACGATTGTCCTTTAGCTTGTAATCGCGACGCCGGCGGGCGCGGCTTTAGCCTGGGCCATCTGCGGCGGGCGGAAGAACAGCGCGAGGGAAATGGCCGCTAGAATCGCTGCGCCGCACGGCACGAGGAACAATGAACGGAAATCGGTCACACCATCTTTCGTGAAGATCTCCATCAATTTCGGGCAAACGGAATAAGCGACGAGTGCGCCGATGCCGAGAATCATGACGTTGAACAGACCTTGCGCGCTGGCGCGGACGTCTTTCGGAAAATATTCGTCCACAAAAATGTAAACGGTCGCAAAGAAGAACGCATAACAAATGCCGTGCAGAATGTTCACGGCGATGATCAGCCATTGATACTGCGGCAGGAAAGCGAACACAGCGAAACGCGCGGCATGACCGCAAATACCGAAGACCATCGTCGCGCGCCAGCCGAGTTTTTTCAGCGTCACACCAAGAATGGCCATGGTGAGAATTTCCGCGACCTGGCCGATGCTCATGACCGGCATGATCCAGTTTCCAGGAATACCGACAGCTTTGCTGCCGAGGAACATTCCCGTCCAACTGAAGAAGCAGTTGTGAACGAACGAATCGACGAAGGTGACCAGCCACAAAACCAAAACGAAAGGATGGACCAGCAATCGGCACGCCTCGACCCATGCGAGTTTGTTCTCAGATGAAACGGCTTTCTTCGGTGGCGTATGCGGAAGAACCATGCTCAAGGCGGCGAGGACGAGCGAACCGCCGCCCGCCACAATGTAAGTGTATCGCGTGGCGTTTTGGAGATCGGTGCCGGTGAGGCCGTTGCTGAGAACCGCTCCAAGCCAGTTGATGAAGCCGGATGGGTTTGCGGCGTGGACTTTGTTCCAATCGACCAGAATGAACGTGAACGGCCACGCTGCGAGAATCCAACCAATCGTCCCGCCCATGCGCACGACCCCAAATTCTTTTTTCGCGTCCTGCATGTGAGTGAACGCGATCGAGTTCGTGATGGAAATCGTCGGCACGTAGAACAGGCAATGAACAAGCATCAGAAAAAAGAATGTCCAAAAATCATGAGTGAACGCCAAACCGATCATGGCGGCGCCGCCGATGACATGGCTGAAGCCAAGGACTTTTTCAGCGGCAAAGTTGCGGTCGGCAAATTGATTGCTGAAGAACATCCCGACGATGGCCGCCACGGGGAACGCGTTCAAAATCATCGACTGCTGCCACGGTGAAAAACCTAAGCTTGGCAGATATCCAAAAATTAGCGGCAACCAGGCGCCCCAGATGAAAAACTCCAAGACCATCATGAGGAACAATTTGAGGTGTGTTGCTCGATTCATAGTGAGCACGAAGGTACGAAATAAACGCGGGCACTAGCAAGCCAGCAATGCTTTCAGGATTTGATTCAGATTGTTAAATCGTCGCGATATTGACTATAGTAGAGCATGGTTTCGCCTTTGGTCGAAAATGCGCGCGTGGATCGTACCGCCTTATCGGTTACGGATCTGCACGATCATCGGTCCGAGGTCGGATATTGGTTGGCGCAACCCCCGATAAAGAGGTTTGAAGCGGGGGAGCTTCTTCGGCAGATTGTGCACCGAAATGATCCAGCTTCCGCACGACTTTCAAGAGTTCTTACGGTTGTTGAACCGGGAACACGTTAGATATTTGGTCGTCGGTGGTTACGCGGTGATTTTCCACGGTTACGTCCGCTACACAGGAGATTTAGACATCTATGTGGCTCTCTCCAGCGAGAATGCTCAGGCACTAGTTACCGCATTTCGTGAATTCGGGTTCAACTTGCCTGAAGTGACGCCTGAACTTTTCCTCAACAAAGGTCGTATCGTGCGAATGGGAAATGAGCCGATGAGACTCGAAATTCTAAACGAAATCGACGGTGTTACTTTCGACGAATGCTACAAAAACCGAGTTGAAGTCGGGGACGCCGCTGACACGATAAATTTTATCGCACTCAACGAATTGTTAAAAAACAAACGCGCGACCGGACGATTGAAAGATCTGGCGGACGTCGAGGCGCTTACCAACAGGTAATCCAAAGCGGGCTACCGTAAGTCAGTCTACTGAGGGACAATGTCCATCAGCGGATAGCGACGCCAATTCCTGTCATCAAAGTGCCACCATTCAGTCGGCAAACTAACGAATCCGTTTTTGATCATGACGTGGTGCAGCAACGTGCGGTTCAAGATGGCGTCGCGCGAAGCGTTCGTGCTGTTGATGTGGGCAGTTTCGGTGAAGGAATCGTAAGGACTCGGCATCAACACCTCGGTCCCGTTCAAATGGACCAGGGTCAAATCGACCGCTGCGCCGCGATTATGGCGCGAACCTTTCTTTGGATCAGCAACGTAACCGGCGTGCGGGTAGACCTGCCACATCTTGCGTTGGACGGAGAGAGGACGATAGCCGTCGTAAACTTTCACACCGAGGCCCATTGGACGAAGGTCCGCCTGGACTCGCGCCAATTTTTCGGCGGTGGCGCGGCGGAGGAAACATTTCGATGAGGGATAAAGGACCTGGCCGGTAAAGTTGTTGGTCGTGGCGTAGCGGATGTCGAGCACGACGCCGGGGACGGCGCTCTCCACATCGACGAGGTCGGCGCCGGCGCCGCTG
>JAICXV010000263.1 GCA_025934545.1 Verrucomicrobiia bacterium | reverse complement strand
GACGCGCTGGCCGACTTTTTCGGTATCGACCGCGAGTCGATGGCGTGATTCCGGGGTTGGGTCGGCGAGGTCGAAAATATTTTTGCCGTCGCGGCGTTTTGTCCACAGCGTTTTCCTTGTGAAAACACATACCGGCCGGTGTGTTAAAACTGCTTGTAAGGCCATCAACCAATCTTCGGAAAAATGCAGTTTTTCCCATCCGCCAACGAGGTCGCGGTGCATGATTAATCCCGACGAGGGAGCGGGCAGTCCGCCGATAAAAAGTTCGCGGCTTTTTTCCTGGCTTAAAATTATGTCGGTATCGCTAGTCAGATACGGTTGCATCCGACGAGCCGCCGCGAAAAAGTCCGGGCTGGTGATGGACCCGTCAACTTCGGCTTCGCGCCAATTGGCAAAGAAAAGGTTGGCTTTAAATCGATGAAGGCAATCGATGCCGTAACTCAGGTAATTTTTGTCCCAGCAATCATCGGAGTCGAGGGTTGCAATGTGAGTTCCGCGCGCGCGGCTCAGGCCGTTGTTGCGCGCGGCAGCGGGGCCGCCGTTGGTTTGGTAAACGTATTCGACTTCGGCGAAGCGTTTGACCGATTGCGCGGTTGAATCCGTCGAACCATCGTCGACGACGATAATTTGTTTGTTCGGGTAATCCTGTGCCAACGCGCTTGCAATCGCATGGAAGACGATATCGACGCGGTTATACGTCGGAATAATGACAGAAACTAATTCTGGTGCAGTCTGCATGCTGAGATGTGTGCGCGACCTTACAATATGCGCGATTACTTACTATGGCGAGATTTCAATGGGATGGCACCGGGCTGGCAAATATTCGATGGCTGATGAACTTCAATTATTTTTTGCAAGCGTTACCAATGTCCGACATCTTGCGGTGGCCATTTAGCGTGAAATTCTGCGATCAATTTATTGGCCCGTTCGATTGCGGTCTTTTGTTCAGGAACCGGAAACCCGCGGATTGCCTGTTGAAGGAAATAGCCGGGTTCAACTTTCAGAGCATTGGCCATACCGCGGACAAAACGCTTTGGATTTGCGCGGATGATCCAGCGATACAGGTCAAAAGATTTGAAATAATCAGCGCGCTGAGTGCGCATCAATTTTTCCTTCCAACGATCGATTGCTTTCCATTCAGCCGGGATGGCGGAGTTTGGATCGTCCAGGACAGATTCCAAACAGCGACAACTCAATTCATGTTGTTTCCAAGTCCAGCCTTTGGGGGAAGCTTGACTCGCGGAAAAACGAAAGGTGGCCAGCGCGCCCGGCACAAATGCGATGTCGGAAACGAGTGCGGCTTTCATGCTCCACGTCATATCGGCAAACGATCCAAGGTCTTCGCGAAAATATCCGACTTTATCGAGGATGGATCGTCGGAACATAACGGCGGCCATCGTCACCCACACCGTGCCAAAAGTCGCATGCAGTAGAAATTCGGTTTGGCCGTTGCGAACGCTGGGGCGATTTAACCACTGGCCAAAAAAGTCACGATATTCGGGCATCGTGTATGGCCGGCCGTTCGATTTTTCGTCGATCTCAGCAAAGTCACAAACCGAAAGCGCAATATCTGACCGGCGTTGCAATGGCAGTACCAATTTTTCGATCATTCGAGGATCGGCGGTGTCGTCGCTGGTGGCGATGTTAATGAATTGGCCCTGCGCGCGGCGCAGACATTCGTTCCAGCCGGCGTAAAGTCCGGCGCGCGGAACTTGGTAGAGGCGTATGCGTGAGTCGCTTTTAAATTTTTGGAAAAATTCCCATGAACCGTCATCGGAATAACTATCGCAAACGATCATCTCCCAATCGCCGAATGTTTGGGCAAGGAGTGTTTCCATCCGTTCGGGCAGAAACGCCCGTTTGTTCAAATTCGGGACGCAGATGGAAACAAGCGGATGGCTCATGGCGAGCGGCGGGTTATGCCGAGCGAAACAACTGCGCAATGGTGCGACATCGGTTACGAAAGTTTACTGACGATGCGCAATAACGAAAGGGTGAACGTCATCGAATCGGCTGGCAAATTCCGTGAAAATCGGATTTAATTCAAGGAATGTTCTTCAGTCGTTCGTGCGCAACCGGCAGCGCCGCGTCGCCTTTTGTTCCAGCCGAAGATGATGTGTTTTTGGTGTCATATCCACGTTCGGGCAATACGTGGTTGCGTTTTTTGCTAGGCAACTATTTATCCGGACAAAAGATGGATTTCTTCAACGTCCACGCTTTTATGCCAGATTTGGATGAAAACCCGGAGGCGGTAAAGCAACTAGCGTGTCATCCCCGCTTCATCAAGACTCACAGCCCGTTTCGACCCGATCTTAATAATGTCATTTACCTCGTCCGCAACGGGCGCGATGTCGCGGTTTCGTATTACCATTTTTACATACGCACCAAAAAGGTTCCGAAGAATTTCACGTTCGCAGCTTTTGCGGACGCGTTCGCTAAAGGAAGAGTTGGCTACGGGCTGTGGAATAATCATGTCGAGTCGTGGTTGGAAAACCCGCCGTCGCGATTTCTGTTAGTTCGTTACGAGGACGTTAAAGCCAAACCTGTCGACGAGCTGGTCCGGATTTGTAACTTCGCCAAAATCAAAGTGGACCTGCCGCGGCTCCGGTCTGCTGTTGAAGCGTCCAGTTTTGAAAATATGGCGAAGCTGGATGCGGCCCAGCCGCGGCGCGGGATTGTGCCGAAAGAAAAAAATGAAATGTTTGTGCGGGAAGGCGGCACCAACTATTCGAGCTATTTCGATGAGGCCATGAACGCCGAATTTTTAAAAGCGCACGGTGCGGCGATGCGGCGGCTTGGTTATTTATAAGCGTTACGAGAGGGAATCCAGTTTCCAGGTGTTGCGGTAAAGAACAGCTCCTTTATCGACGGGCATTTTCCCGTTACCGAAAAAGTTTCCTTCCTGCACGGTAAACACAAGCGCTTCTTTGATGTGGTCGACAATTTCACCGTGAACGCGTGCGGCGATGTTCATGGAAAACCGCCCCGGATTTAGTGAAAAGTCATCACCAAACTCGAGGGTTACTTGACCGCGTTGTGGAAAATTCGTTGGCAGCGCACCGGCGACATGGCTGTCGAGGAACAGGACGCGGACGCTCCACGCATCAAAAATTCCGCCGAGGAACTGAATCGGCAGATTGTCTTTTTGAGCTTCGTAACTAACAGTAATTCTCATTTTCGCACCGGCCACGAGAGTGTTTTTGCCGAAATTGGATGAGATTTCGACGTTGGTAATGCGGACCAGCCCGTTGCCGGTGCGTTTTGACGTGTTGAAGGCGTGCTCGGTTTGCGCAGAGATTTCGACGTATCCGCTGACGACCTCCCCAACACTTCCGGCCTTTTTCAGACGCCCGTTCTCGATGAGCAGGCCTTTGCGGCACAGCGCGCTTACCGCAGCCATATTGTGGCTGACCAGCAGGACGGTGCGGCCCATGCGGGCGACTTCGCCCATTTTGCCGAGACACTTGCTTTGAAACTGCGCATCGCCGACCGCCAGGACTTCATCGACAACGAGAATTTCCGGTTCGAGATGGGCAGCGACGGCGAAGGCCAGTCGCACATACATGCCGCTGCTATAACGTTTGATCGGCGTGTCCAAAAATTTGTCCACCTCAGCAAAGGCAATGATGTCGTCGAACTTCTTGCGCACCTCGGATTGTCTCATTCCGAGAATGGCGCCGTTGAGAAAAATATTTTCGCGGCCAGTCAATTCCGGATGAAAACCGGTGCCGACTTCCAGTAGGCTGGCCAGGCGTCCGCGCACGCGAATTTCGCCGGAGGTTGGTTCGGTTATGCGACTGAGAATTTTCAGCAACGTCGATTTGCCGGCGCCGTTGCGGCCAATGATGCCAACGACTTCCCCCTGATCAATATCGAACGAAACGTCTTTCAGCGCCCACAATATTTCGTCGGATTTTTCTTCCCGTTTTCCAGAAAACAGGGCGCGGGCGGAGTGAGTGATGCGGTCGCGCAACGTGTCGTGGCCATGGGTGGCTCCGAGGCGATAGCGCTTGCTGATATTGCGCGCGGAAATGATCGGTTGCGCCATGTTAAATGATGTCTGCGAAAGTTTTTTCGGTGCTGCGGAAGTAATAGGCGCCGGAAACGAACAGCACGCAAATAATGGCCAGGCCAGTCCACAGGCCAGGCCAATACGGTTCAAAGGTGGGGCCGAACGCAGCCCAACGAAAGCCTTCGAAAATTCCAACGAGAGGGTTGAGCGTCGAATATAGAAACTGCCATTTCGCGCCGATAGATATATACATGACCGGGCATATAAACATGCCGATGCGGATGATGAACGGAACGATGTATTTCACGTCGCGATATTTTACGTTCAATGCGCTGAACCAAAAACCCATCGCGCACGTTGCGGCCACAATCATCAAAAAGAAAACCGGGATGAGCAAAAGATTCAGTGTAAAGGGCATGTGATAGTACCACATCATCGCGAAAAGCAGAACGAGGCTGATGACAAAATCGACGCAACCGCTGAGCACCGCGCTAATCGGAATAAGAATTCGTGGAAAATAAATTTTCGTGATCATCGATTGGGCGCCTAACAGGGACGCGCTGCTGTCTCCAAGCGCGTTGGAGAAAAATTGCCAGGGCAACAGCGCGGCCAGGACAACCAACGGGTAGGGGACGCCGTGCGTGTCGATTTTAATTTGGGCCATGCGCTGGAAAACGAAGGCCAGCACAGCGACGGTAAGCACCGGTTGGACGACGGCCCATGCTATCCCGAGGTAAGTTTGCTTGTAGCGGATGGCGATATTGCGCCAGCTCAGCATGCCGAGCAATTCGCGGTAATGCCACAGTTCGCGAACGTCAATCGCCGCCAAACCGTGCCGGGCGCGAATAACACGCTCTTCTGCAACCCATTCGGGAATAGCTGCAGCATTGGTGGGGCTGGCACTCATT
>JAICXV010000619.1 GCA_025934545.1 Verrucomicrobiia bacterium | reverse complement strand
TTCGGCGACCCTGGTGAAGGCGCCCACATCCAGATCCTCCCCACAAAGGTAGCCGTCGATTACGACGACGTTGAGTATTTCAAAAAGTATGTCGCGAAAAACTTTGTCGTTGAGCATCTCGTGGTCGTTATCAACCAGCTCGGACCGCACAAAGTGGCGATTTACGGGTTTGGTCATAAGAAGTGAACCAAACTTGCAAACAACACAAACGCTTTGCCGGCAGCTTGAAGGTTTTAGCTGTAGTGAGCGTTCTCTGCATTTTTGTCGAGCCGTTGTGGGCGATCGAAGCCACCAAGACGAATAGTCCGGCGACTGCCGTCACCAACGCGCCTGTCACAAAAGTTGAATCGAACAAACACAAACTCCTGAAGCTTTTGTTCGATGGCGTTCCCGACGAGGGTGCGACAAATTTGCTCAAGGCACCTCGACAGAAAGCGGCACCAGACCGCCGGCCATCCGTTCTGTCGGCGTTTCATTTCGGTCAGGGTTCTCTCTCCAATTTGGTTTTTCACCCGCCGTTCGCCAAACAGGAATGCGCCCAATGCCACGGCGGCTCCCTGCAGAATCCTGTGTTAAAAGCGCCCCAACAGGAGCTGTGCATGCAGTGCCACAAGAAGAATTTCGCCGCGCCAATGCCCGTGATGCATAAGCCGGTGGAGATGGGACAATGTTCGCGCTGCCACGACCCACACAAGTCGCCAAACAAAAAGCTGCTGCTCAAGACCGGCAACGAACTTTGCCTCAAATGCCACGAGACGAAGATGACGCAACCGGTGAAACATGCGGCCGTGGAGATGAATGGTTGCCTCGAATGTCATTTGCCGCATGGAGGTCCTAACAAATTCCTAACGAAGTTCGCCGGGAAGGACGTTTGCTATCAATGCCACGATGATTTCGCCAAAACCGCGAAGTTCATGCACGCGCCCGTGGAGTCAGGCGATTGTGCGCAATGTCACGATCCGCATTCCACCGCGAATGAAAAACTGCTCAAGCACAAGGGCGCGGACACCTGTTACGAGTGTCACGACGATTTCCAGAACCGGATCAAGACCGCGAAATTCGTACACGCGCCGATGCAGGACAACAGCTGCACGATGTGCCACAACCCGCATGGAACGAATGAACGTTTCATGTTGAACAAAAGCGGCAACGGCGTGTGTTTTGAGTGCCACGAAGAAAGGGACTTGGCCGCGATTTCGGGGCACGCCGGCACCCAGGGGAAACCGTGCGCCGAATGTCACGACCCGCACTTCAGCGAGCAACGCCATTTGTTGAAACCGTTTCTCAAGCCGCTGACCGCGAAAGAATGAAAAACGCGCCACACATTATAGCCGCGCCAACCATCCAGTTGGCCATTGCTATATTGTGTCTATTCGCGACGTCGGCCCGCTCGCAGTACCGCGATTGGATTGGCGAAGACGAGCAGGCCAATTCCCGCTGGATTCCCAAATTGAAATATATTCTTATCGACATGGACGCAGAGCGGGACACGTTCAAGATGCCCATTGGCCCGACACAAGAGGCGACCCGGTTTTATGCTTCGCCGCGGCTGGGAGTTGGTTGGGACAATTACATTTATCATCCAAATTTGCTCACTTACTCGGCATTGTTCGAGCCTGGTTATACGTGGCGGCAAACGACGGTGAATGGCGTGAGCGTCGACAATTCGGAAATTGCCCTCAATGGAAAACTCAATGCGAATGTCCTGTCAGCGAAGCCATACGCGACGACGCTGACATTTGACCGCGGTCATGACGAAGTGCAGTACGGTTTTTTTAATTCCGCCTCAGTTGATTCGCAGACGTGGGGATTGGCGACCGGTTATCGGGAAGGCCCGATTCCAGTCCACCTGGCATTTCATGAAAGCCGCGAAGACGCGCAGGAACTTTTCCAGAATACAACTAGCGATCAGCGCGTGCTTGATTTCACCGGGCAAAACGAGCGCAAAAACAAAGGTCTGACTTATTTCTCGTATCAATACACCCAATATGAACGAGAGATTGATGCCGGTGGTCATCATCTGGCCAATGACAGTTCGAATCACCGTGTGGATGTGCAGGACACCGAACATTTTGGGAGCAGTGTTTTGAAATCGACTTTCCGCGCGGCCCATCGCGATTCCAATGGCACCAGCGAAACCGATTTTACAGGGGCGTCGACTTACGATTTGGACCTGTCCGAGCGATTGCACAACTTTTACCAGGGCTCTTACTCGCAATACACATCGGACGGCTACGACTCAAAACAAGGTTATGCCAGCGGGGGGTTGCGCCATCAGTTGTATGAAAGTTTGTCATCCACATTAGAACTGCACGGCAACTGGACGGACAGCGCCAGCGGCGGTTCAAGCTCACAGACAACCTCCGGCGGCGTATCCGTAGCCGAAGATTATACCAAGCAGCTCGGTTCCTGGGGCCGGCTGTCTTTAAGCGAGAGCGCCACCTACGATCTCAATCATCAGGATTCGACGGGCGGAATTTTATTGATCCCGAATGAGTCGCATTTAATTCCGGCAAATCTAATTGTGACACTGAAACGGCCGCGCGCGGTCGCGGTAATCAGCGTAACCGACTCGAACAACATTGCGCTCGATTCGACCGATTACACGGTGAACAAAACGACCGAGCCATGG
>JAICXV010000033.1 GCA_025934545.1 Verrucomicrobiia bacterium | reverse complement strand
TGCGCGCCGTTCGACGCGGCTTGGGCGTAGCTCTCGCCGAAGAGCGCGGTGAAGAATGCCAAATACGTTGGCGCGTTATCCAATACGCTCGAAAATCCGCCGCTCGTCCAATACACCGTCGCCACGCGGGGCGTTCCGAAAGTCTGTGTCGCATTGATGCGCAGCCAATCCAGCGCGGGGATCATCGTGATAAAAATCGCGGCGAATAAAATCACCACTTCGATCAACGGGTGCCAGTGGAAATGGTTCGCTTCATGCACGGATGGCTTCGTCGTCACCCACGAAATCAGGGCCGCGGTGATCATGATGGTTTCGCGCAGCAGGAGCGGCTTCGTCACGAACACCGCCGCGAGAATAATTGCGAGACAAGCGACGTTTGGGAGTCCATCGAACTTCCATTTGCGCGATTCGTGAGGCAGTTTCCGTTCGGCCGCCTGCGACGTCGATCCGCGCTGTCGAAAATTTCGCGCGTCGATGACATAAAAAATCGCGAGCAAAACCCCGACTCCGAACAACCACATAGGCCAACATTGCTGCGCGACCCACCAAAAGGGCACACCTTTCAAAAATCCGAGAAACAACGGTGGATCCCCCACTGGCGTCAGGCAACCGCCAACGTTCGACACGATAAAAATGAAAAACACGACGTGATGCGCAGCCGCGCGATGCTGATTCATTCGCAGCCACGGCCGGATGAGCACCATCGACGCGCCAGTTGTTCCAAGAAAATTCGAAAGCACCGCGCCGATAAACAGAAACAGGACATTTACCAGCGGCGTATATTCTCCGCCGACGTGAATGTGAATCCCACCGGCAACGACATAGAGCGATCCAATTAGCGCGATAAACCCAAAGTAATCGTGAGCCGTGCGGAATATTGCTTCCGCGCCATGCGGCATGCGCATCAAATAATAAATCAGCGTAACGGCCGCCACCGACAACACCAGTGTCGCATAATGCTTGTTCCACCACGCATGAAACAGCGTCGGCCCAATTGCAATGACCAGGAGCACAATTCCAAACGGAACCATGGCCCATGTGCTGGGTTCGTAAGGCACGCCGGATTCTTAACCGAGCCATTCCATGGAGCAAGCGCTCCTGTGCCTCTCGCCAACTCGATGCCGCACCGGGCGATTCGGGAAAATTTTTCAACCTGTGCTAAGTTTGCCCTATGCTGCACCGGGAGCACGAGCAAGAGGGGATTGTCGTCATCAGCCAGCCAGCGCACGCGTGGGTCGCCGGCCAAGTTGCACATCATTGGGGCAACGACGTTTTCGGCGATTACAAACCCGAAGCGGATGTTTACATCGCGGCCGCCTTGCACGACATCGGTTATCTCAACTGGGAACAAGCGCCGTCACTTAACGCAGAAAGCGGCTTGCCCTATTCGTTCCTTGAACTGCCCGCCGAAGCGCGACTGACCCTTTGGCGCAAGAGCATTCAGAAAATGATGCGCTACGGTCGTTATCCCGCGTTGCTCGTCTCGCTGCATTTCACGCATCTTTGCGAGCGCCATCGCCAATTTAATTCGCCTCACGAATTCGAACTTGAAAAAAAATTTCTGAACGAACAAGCGGAGTTGCAACGCACCCTCGTCACGTCATTGCAAAATGATTTTTATTACGCGCCCAATGCAACCAACGAAAACATCCGGCGCAATGCGCGTCTCGTCTCCCTTTGGGATTGGATTTCGCTTTCGCTCTGCATGGGTTTCGAAGACGAACGCTTGGTCGACAATGTCCCGAGCGCAGCAGGGGACCTCACGTTGCGGATGACTGTCAAAGACGAAACGATTGTGCGATTTGATCCATGGCCGTTCCAAACCGAAGAACCGTTTCAGCTCGTGTGCGAAGGCCGCCACTTGCTCAAACCATGCGCCGACGTAACGAAAATGCATGAAGCGCTTCGCGCGGCGTCGCCGGTAACTCTGAAATTCGATCTCGTGCCCGAATTCGATCTTGTCTCTATATCGGCTGAATAGGCGCTTTCGGTTTTCGCTTGCGGCGAACGCGCAATGACCAAGTGGTGAGCACGCCATTGAGCACCACCAATATCCCGGCGCTTTCCCAGCGATGCTCGATACCCGCAATAACGACAAGATACACGTTGATCACCGCCCAGATCATGATCGGGCCGCAATCCGGCTGCGGGACAACTGCGCCTTTTGGAATTAGAAAAGGCGCAATCACCGCCAGAAAAAATCCGGCGGCGATAAAGCGCACGCCGCAAAGTGCGATCGGGCCGGCCCAGTTTTCATAAAACCGTTCTGACAAACTTTCCTGGACCATCAACACGACCGCCGTCATCACCGCCGTGAAAAAAAGGAGCCACAAACCGAAACTGCCTTTTTCGCGATTCGGCCACAAAATAAATCGCGCCACGCTTCGCGCATTCAACATCGCAATCAACCACAGTAACGGCAGCGTCCATGGCACACCAAAAACCTCATGGCCGGCAGCGTTCTGGTACGGCAGTCCGGTGCTGATGATCAGCACATGTTCCAGGACGCCGGATAACACGATCGTCAGAAACGTGATCGCGAGGATATTTTGCGAAGGCCACCAGCGGCTCAGCCCGAACAACGTCGCTAACGCGGCAATGACCAGGGTGATTCCGTCAATGAATGGCAAGTCGATCGGCACCGGCAGGTTCGCGCCGTAGACGAGCCAGCGCGCCACGAACCAGATCGCGAGCGCGCTCAGTTCGAAACGGTAGAACATGCAGGCCAGCGTTTCTCGCAATGGACCTGCTGTTACTTGCTGCTCATCGCTGCCGTTCACGTCGCGATTATATCCGGTTGCTTAGAGTTCGTCGACGGCGATAACACGCATGATTTCCTCGAGCGTCGTTTGGCCGGACAACGCGCGTTGCAAACCGCGTTGCCACATCGTCTGCATGCCTTGGCCCGTCGCAACCTGTTGCAACGTCTTGGTCGGCAACTTTTGCATGACCGCATCGCGCACCGGTTGATCGACCACGAGCAATTCAACCACGGACGTTCGTCCGCTGAAACCTGTGCCGGAACATTGTTCGCAACCCGCTCCTTTGCGCAGCGTCGCATTTTCCAAATCACTCGCTGGAACCATCTTCACAATGTTTGGGTCCGGCTCGTATGGCTGCGAACAGTAAGTGCAATTTTTTCGGATGAGCCGTAACCCAAGCACACCGCTGATGCTCGATGAAAGCAGGAACGGCTCGATATCCATATTAATAAGACGCGCAAACACACCGGCCGTGCTGCCGGAGTGAATCGTGCTGATAACAAGGTGACCCGTTAGTCCCGCCTGCACCGCGATGGCCGCCGTTTCGGGATCGCGAATTTCGCCGACCATAATCACCTGCGGATCTTGTCGCATCAAGGAACGCAACGCTTTTGGATAAGTGAATTCCTGGCCAAGATTCACCTGCGCTTGCGCGATCATCGGCAGGTTGAACTCCACCGGATCTTCAACCGTAGCGATGCTGATGCTCGGGCCGGCCCGTTGCACCAGCGTGTAAAGAGCGGAATAAATTGCCGTCGTCTTGCCCGAACCCGTTGGGCCCGTCAGCAAAATCAATCCGCTCGGCTTGTTCAGCAGTTTTAAAAATTGCTGCAAAATATCTTCATCGAACCCAAGCGCCGCCAGGTCGAAGCTGCGATTGCTCGGATCAAAAATACGGACGACAATTTTTTCACCGCGCGTCGTTGGAAAAATCGAAATACGCTGCTCAACCCCGCCCAATTCGGGATCAGCCGGCGCATGGCCTTCCTGCGGCAATCCGGTCTGGTAAGTAATCAAATTGGCCATCACCTTGAAACGCCCGGAAATTTTCTCCATCAAATCCAATGGCAAATGCACCAGCTCAGTGAGGACGCCATTTAACCGAATGCGCACCGCCAGCGTGCTTTCCCACGGCTCAATATGAATGTCGCTCGCGCCCGCTTTGACGGCATCGAGCAACAGGTATTTGCAGAGCACGGCGATTTCGACGCCATTTTCGGCAGACTCAGATTGGAGATAGCGCAGTGTTTCGCTCATAGATTGTTGGGCCGTTCCTTTCGCCAAACGATTACGGCGTTTTGGAGCACGTGTCACGGGCAAAATCGGGATTTTGTGCGGGCGAACGGCTGTGATGAAAAGTGCGATTGTAGTTCCCTGCCAAAGGAGCGCGGACTTCAGTCCGCTTCAGCGCCCAAACGCAATTGGCGCTGGATCATTCGAACGGTTATACAGAATATCAAGTTGAAGCGGACTGAAGTCCGCGCTTCTATCTCCACCACTGTGATTCACACGCTTGACCACCTTCACTTGACTCTATAGCATCCAATCAATCCCTCTCAATTTCGGGCGCCTGGAACGGTTCCCGACAACGCGTCGTCGCGTCACGTCGCGCCCAAACCACAAAGAGAAAGAATCGCACATGAGAAAAACAATTGTATCCAATTGGCCTTTCCGTTTTCCGGTTTGGACCGCCATAAACGTCGTCGCCATCGTGTTCATCATCGGCCTGCAAAGCGCCTCGGCACAACGACCGCTTGGTGTCGATGTCTCCTCATTTCAAGGCCAGCCGAATTGGACCAGCGTCCGCAACTCCGGCATTACCTTCGCGTGGGCTAAAGCCACCGAAGGCGTCAGTATCACTGACGCCGATTTCGTTTATAACGAAAACAACGGCAAAGCCGCCGGTGTCGACATGGGCGCTTACGACTTCGCGCATCCCAATGCCAATACGCCACTCGCGGAAGTAAACCACTTCTGGGCCGTTGCTGGTCCCTACGTCAAATCCGACGGGAGAACGTTGATGCCGATGCTCGATTTCGAAGTGTTTAGTGGCGTCACAGGGGCGAGTAGCTATGCCGATTGGGCCAATCAATGGTGTACTGATGTCAAAAGCGACGCCGCAGGGCAGGGCGTGACGGTAAAGCCAATTGTTTATGTCAGTGCGTGCAGCGCGTGCAATTTTAACAGCTCGGTCAGCGCCTGGTTTGCGTGGATCGCCAATTACAACGGCCAGAACGCGCAGACCGGCACGCCCTGGAACACCTGCACCAGTTGCGAAGTCTGGGGCGCGGGCGTTTGGAACGTCTGGCAGTATAGTAGCACCGGCGCGGTGTCCGGCATTTCCGGTAACGTCGACCTCGATGTTTTCAATGGCACAGCCTCCGGTCTCGCCGCGGCGCTTGTTCCCGGTGCCGGCGCATTGAGCACCGTTCAAGTTCAGGTCATGGGCGATTTCGATGGCGACGGCAAACAAGACATCGCCTGGCGTAAGACCGGCTGGACCGAATGGGTTATTGATTACGGCAGCGGAGCCGTCAATGCCCACGCTCTCACCGATGGCCGCACCGACTTTAATCCTTACGGCGGCAACCAGGTCGTTCTCGTTGGCGACTTCGATCACGACGGCAAATCAGACATCGCCTGGCGCAAAACCGGTTGGACGGAATGGATCATTGAATTCGGCAACGGCACCGTCAATCAACACGCCTTGACTGATGGTCGCACTGATTTTAATCCCAGCGGCAATGCGCAAGTCACGGTCGTTGGCGACTTCGATGGCGACGGCAAATCGGACATCGCGTGGCGCAAAAATCTTTGGACCGAATGGATCATCGAATACGGCAACGGCGTCGTCAACGGACACGCGCTAACCGATGGCCGCACCGATTTTAGCGGCGATACCACCACGCAAGTGACCCTCGTTGGCGATTTCGATCACGACGGCAAATCTGATATCGCCTATCGCAAAACCGGTTGGGGCGAATGGATTGTTGATTACGGAAACGGCGTCATCAACCAACATTCGTTCACCGATGGCCGCAGCGATTTCAATCCCAACGGCGCTCAAGTAACGCTCGTCGGCGACTTCGATGGCGACGGCAAATCCGATCTCGCCTGGCGCAAAACAGGATGGGGCAACTGGATCATTGGTTTCGGCAACGGCGCGGTGAACGGCAACGCGTTTCCCGATGGCCGCACTGACTTCGACGGCAGCACCTCCGTGCAAATGGCCCTCGCCGCCGACTTTGATGGCGATGGAAAAACCGACATCGCCTGGCGCAAAACTGGCTGGGTCGAATGGATCATCGATTACGGCAACGGCGCGGTCAACGGCCATTCGCTGACGGATGGGCGCACAGATTTCAATCCCGCTGGCGGAAACCAAGTGGCTTTCGCGGGCGATTTCAATAACAACGCCGGCGACCACAAATGCGAAATTCCCTGGCGTAAAACGGGGTGGGGCAACTGGATAGTCGTCTACAGTTCCGGCACCGGCAGTGCTCTTAACGACAGCAACACCACCTTCAATCCTGCATTGCAGTAAAAAATTAGTCCAATCGAAGTTTCGGTTGGACGCGTTCTAGCTGCGTCCCGGGGTTGGCTCATTTAAACGAGCCAACCCTGGGAAAGTATTCTTGAAACATAAGGCCTCGGAAAAACCTGTGGCCTACGCTATCTGCGCCGATCCAACGATTGCCGAATCGTTTGCGCGAGCTTTTGCAGGGAAAATGGTTTGCCTAAAAAATTTGTCCCTTCCTCCAACTTAATTTCTTTTCCGGCGATCTCCGGGCTATACCCGCTGATAAAAATCACCGGCAATTGCGGGTGCTCGGCGTGAATTTTTTTCACGAGATCGAATCCGCTCAATTCATCCGGCATCACCATGTCAGTAAGGAGCAGTTGTATTTCTTTGCGCTCGTTCCGCCATACTTCGAGGGCCGCTTTGCCGCTAGCCGTCTCCAATATTCGATAACCCAGCTTCGTGAGAAACTCGCGAATCAACAATCGCAGAGCTGGATCGTCTTCGGCCACCAAGATTGTTTCTGTCCCGCCCGGCAAGTGCACCGCGGGTGTCGCCGACTGTTTCTCAGCCGCTTGTGCAACGAGCGGTAGATAAACACGGAACGTTGTTCCTCTGCCGGTTTCGCTGTAAGCGTTGACCCATCCGTTATGTTGTTCAACAATCCCAAACACCGTCGCCAGTCCAAGCCCGGTTCCTTTTCCGGCTTCTTTCGTGGTAAAGAACGGCTCGAAAATCTTCGGCAAAATCTCCTTCGGTATTCCGCATCCCGTGTCCGTGACGCTTAAACAGGCAAACGAACCGCTTCGCGCGTTGATTTGCTGCGCCGCCGTCGACGGGTCAATTGCAACGGCCGATGTTTCAATAATCAATCGCCCACCTTTGGGCATGGCATCGCGCGAATTCACCGCGAAATTCAACAGAATCTGATCCATCATTCCCGCATCGGCCTGCACTGTTAGTGCTGCCGGCGAGAATTTGAACTCAATCTGAATGTCCGCTCCGAGGATGCGCTGGAGCATCTTTGTCGTGTTGATCACGACCGAGTTCAAATCGAGAAGCTTCGGGAGCAACGTCTGTCGGCGGCTGAATGCCAATAGCTGTTGTGTCAGGCTGGCCGCACGCTCGCACGCTTTCTCGATTTCTCCAACCGACTCTTCCAACTGGTTATCAAGCTTCCCGCGCATCCCGATAAGCGCGCAATGCCCGCCAATGACGGCCAGCAAATTATTAAAATCATGCGCCACACCACCTGCCAATTGGCCAACGGACTCCATCTTTTGTGACTGGCGAAATTGGGCTTCCAGGTTTCTCCGCTCGGTAATGTCGCTGATAACCGCCACAATCATGGAGACCGCTTTGTCAGTCTTCATCGGCTCATAGCTGACCACATAAATGTGTTCTTTGTGCCCAAGCCGGTACTGCAGTTCGTAGCGTACGCTTTTTCCAGAAAACGCGTCGTCCAATCGCGGTTTTACCTGTTCTTCATAAACGGCCGTCGGCAGATCGGCCACGCGCTTTCCAATCAAACTCTCGGAACCCAGGCCTAAGATCTCGGAGTAGGTCGAATTGGCATAAGTATATTCCCTGTTTGAATTGATGATGACCAGGCCGACCCTCACATTCTCCGTAACCAACCGCAGCCGTGCCTCGCTTTCTGTTAAAGCCAACTCGGCCTGCTTTCGATTGGTGATGTCACGTGCAATCTGGGATGCGCCGATGACTTTGTTTTGTTCGTCGCGAATCGGAGAAATCGTTGCCGAAATATGCAGCGCCCGGCCGTCTTTATGAATGCGGACCGTCTCGATATGTTCAATTTTCTTCCCGCTTTTGATCCGGTGCAGGATCTCATCTTCTTCGTTTGCGCGATCTTTCGGAATTAACATCCGCATCGATTTTCCGATCGCGTCCTCAGCGGCATATCCGAAGAGCTTTTGCGCTCCTTCATTCCAACTCGTGATAAATCCCTGCAAATTTTTGCTGATGATCGCGTCTTCGGAAGATTCAACGATCGCGTGCAGCAATTCCTGGCTCTCGTTCAACGACTCCTTGATTTGTTTTTGCTCCAGATCTTTCCGATGAAGCGTTGCCGCCGTTCCCCACATCACCGCGCCAAAGATCAACACATCAACTAATGTAAAAATCATTTGATCGGATTCCGGCGGAAAAACCCGCCAGCGTTCCATCTGCAATTCCAGCCAGTTCATCGCCAGTGGGACCAGCAGAACCGCAGGCAAAAGCCGCCGCATAATGACTCCGCCGGCGCTCTCATGACACATCAGTTGCATCAGGCCATAGTCCCGACGTGAGCAAAGAATCCCTAGCCCAACGATGCAAAAACAGCATGCTGTCTGAGAGGGCATTCGTGTATACCGGGAAAGAGATTGTCCGCCATAGACGACGTTACAAATCTCGATCCATCCAATCAGAAATACCGCCACTGCGAGCGTTTGAAACAACCGCGAAAATCTCCGCGTCGTAGCCAGCGCAAGCGCCGCTCCGGCAAGAAAAAACGCGGTCGATGTTGATGGCGCCATCGATGGAAGTCGCGCGGCGTTGGCCGTTTTGTGAATAAAAGCAAAATCTATCAGCACATAACGTCCGGCGAATTGGCCTGCGATGTGAAATGCGGCAATCAGAACAACGGCAGCGCCAAACGCAGCCGCCGCAAAACGACAGGTCGATTGTTCGGATGCGTTCTGTCCAACTTCAAAATTCGCCAACCGGAGACACGTCAGGGCAAATCCGGCCAGTAACAAACAGACGGCCGTCGCCGGCGCAATATTGGTCCACGTTGGGAAAAGGTATTTAAGAAGCGAAAAATCGAAAATCCACCCGCTGAGGACCAGGATTGCCACGCAAGCAACTCCGATCCCTGTCGCGCCTGTGATCAACTGAGACCACTTCCGAGATTTTTCGGACGCAGTACCCATTCGTTTGTCTTTTTGGCCGCTAGCCTTGGGACTAGTCTCAGGATAATGAATTTCCGTATGGGGGGGCAAGTTCGCTCTGGTTAATTTGACAGTTTTTACTGTTGTAATTCACGTTGAACACGTGTCGTGCCTGTACTGTTTAGTCTACATGGTTGCATTTTTTGAACTGCATTGTGTGAAAAGCAGTTCCTTTCCGTCACAATTATTCCTCGGCACAAGCGTGCGTCGTTTTTTTGGTTATCCGGTTATCAACGGTAACCAAAAACTGCAGCATGTCTCAGGCCGAAACAGTGCTAATCGGCCGAATAGACGTTTTTCCAACGGTATTAAACACACCGGTCTCAGGGTCTGGCTTTCGAGCCTGAGAGTTTGGATTTCTCTGAACCTGGGTGTTTGGATTTTGGCGCTTTTCGCCGACCCCAAATACTCCCGAATTCACTCTTTACACGACGCATCGTTGTGCCTATGTTTGGCCCTTCGTTGCTTCTCATTTCGAGACACGATAGGTAAGGCGCATTGTTTCGCGCATGCCGTAAACACAAAGATTTTTTATGGAAAAAGGTAAAACTATTGAGGGAGTTCGTTTGCATGAGCGCGACACTGGTTCGGCCGATGTGCAAATCGCTCTTTTGACT
>JAICXV010000682.1 GCA_025934545.1 Verrucomicrobiia bacterium | reverse complement strand
GGTTTGGTTCAATGTTGGTTTGTACCACCAATACGGCGTCGGAAAAAATTCCGCGCGCGGCATGTGGCATTGGAACGAGAAGACCGGCATGGCTGAGCGCGCGGGCACGCAGTATGAATTTCCGCAGGGCAGCGCGTGTTTCATCCAATCGGTCGACGACAATATGGAGAGCATCATGCAGCTCGCTTCGAGCGAGGCGATGTTGTTCAAGTTTGGTTCGGGCACAGGAACGGATTTGAGTCCGTTGCGTTCGAGTCGCGAAAAACTCAGCGGCGGCGGTCGCCCCAGCGGTCCATTGTCGTTCCTGCGCGTTTACGACCAGGTGGCGAATGTTGTTAAGAGCGGCGGCAAGACGCGTCGGGCCGCGAAGATGAATACGTTGCGCGATTGGCACGGTGATATTGAGGAATTTATCGACGCCAAGCAGAAGGAAGAAAAGAAAGCGTGGGCGTTGATCGAGCAGGGTTATGACGGTTCTTATAACGGCGATGCTTACGGCAGCGTGATGTATCAGAACGAAAATTTGTCGGTGCGCGTGAGTGATGAGTTCATGCAAGCGGCGTTGGACGGCAAGGAATGGTGGACGAAGCGCACGACGGACGGCAAACCGCTCCAGAAAAAGGATGCGAAGACGTTGTTGCACAAGATCGCGGAAGGCACATGGATTTGCGGTGACCCGGGATTGCAATATGACGGGCCGATTCATCGCTGGCACACTTGCAAAGGCACGGAGCCGATTCATTCGACGAACCCCTGCTCGGAGTATGTGTTCCTGAACAACACGGCGTGCAATCTGGCGTCGCTGAACTTGATGAAGTTCAAGCGCGAGGATGGACGTTTCGATTACGAACGGTTCCAGGCGGCGGTGAAGATTTATATCACGGCCCAGGAAATTCTCGTGGATAACGCGAGTTATCCGACGAAAGAAATTGCCGAGAACTCGCACATTTTCCGCACGCTCGGCCTCGGTTACGCGAACCTCGGCTCGCTGATTATGAGTTATGGTTTGCCGTATGATTCGGACGGCGGCCGCGCGCTGGCTGGCGCTATTTCGGCGATGATGACGGGAACGGCTTACGAGCAATCCGCGGAAATCGCGAAGATCAAAGGCGCGTTTGCCGGTTTCCATGATGCGCGTTGTTCGCATGTGCCGAAGCCGTTGAAGAAGGACAACATTGCGTCGATGTTCGGCGTGATTGAAGAGCATCGTGCCGCGGTGGAAAATATTCAGCCGTCGCCGGAGTTTGCGTATTTGAAAGATGAAGCGCGCAAGTCCTGGACGCGCGCGTTGACCAATGGCCAAACGGAAGTGAACAAAACGGTGGTCGGTTATCGCAACGCACAGGTGACAGTGCTCGCGCCGACTGGAACGATCGCGTTCCTGATGGATTGCGACACGACAGGTGTCGAGCCGGACATCGCGCTGGTGAAATACAAATTGCTGGCCGGTGGCGGCATGTTGAAGATTGTTAATCGGACGGTTAAAGAAGGTTTGCGCCGCCTTGGTTATGACGAAAAGCAGATTGAAGCGATCGTTGCGCACATCGATAAATACGACACGATCGAAGATGTCGACGACAACGGCACGCCGGTGCAAAGCGGTTTGAAGCCAGAGCATCTGGCGGTGTTTGATTGCGCGTTCAAAGCGTATCGCGGCAAACGCAGCATCAGTTACATGGCGCATTTGAAAATGATGGGCGCAACGCAACCGTTCATCAGCGGCGCCATTTCGAAGACGGTCAATCTGCCGAATGATTGCACGGTCGAAGATATTCAGGACGCATATGTGCAGGCCTGGAAGATGGGCTTGAAATGCGTGGCGATTTATCGCGACGGCTCGAAGCGTTCGCAACCGTTGAACACGAAGAAGACCAATGAAGGCGGCGATGCTTCGCCGGTCGTGGACAAGCTCCAAGAATTGGAGGCGGAAGTTGAAAAGCTTCGCGAAGTGGCCGGTCAACCGTTGCGTCGGCGCTTGCCCGATACGCGCACGGCGATGACGCATAAGTTCGATATCGCCGGTCACGAAGGTTATTTGACGGTCGGCCTGTTCGAAAACGGTCAGCCCGGCGAATTATTTATTACCATGGCCAAGGAGGGATCGACGATCGGTGGGTTGATGGACGCCATCGGCACGCTCACGAGCCTCGCTCTGCAGTACGGCGTGCCGATGGAGGCGTTGTTGAAGAAATTTGCGCATCAACGATTCGAACCGTCCGGTTTCACGAAGAATCCGGAAATTCGCAATGCGGCGTCGATCATCGAT
>JAICXV010000621.1 GCA_025934545.1 Verrucomicrobiia bacterium | reverse complement strand
TGCAAAAAGATCTCGGTCACATCAAAGAAGCACTTGCACCGTTGTATGCGCAACCAGCGCTCGTTCCGGCGTCGCCGTGGTTGGGTTCCACCGTAGTCAAAACTCCAACCGTTAAAATTTCGCGGAGTTCGGCCAAATGGAGCGGCGGCGGTCGCGTCTGGCAATGGGTCGTGCAGCAAAAAGTCGGCGGCAGTTGGGCGACCCAAGTCTTACCTGCTTCGCAATCATCAACGAATATTAAACAGAATGCGACGGCTGTCGCGGTGACCGCGATTGATCGAATTGGCAATGCCAGCACACCAGCAACGGTAACTCTGAAGAACTGACATATGAAATCCGACCTTCCAGTAGCGCAGGCCTCCGAGCCTGCTGTATCGCAGGTTTCTAAACCTGCGGCGCGTTGTAATGTTCTAGCGCTGCCGATTTGGAAATCGGCGATACAGCAGGTTTGGAAACCTGCGCTACCTTTGATTGTCACGTTAGGTTTCGCCGGCTGCGTTTCGAAACCAACCGAACCGCTTCCGACACCGCCGTCCGTGCAACGCGAATTTCGCGCGATGTGGATTTGCACGGTGAACAATGGCGATTGGCCATCCAAGCGCACGCTGACGACCGACGAACAGAAGAATGAACTCACTGAGATGTTGGACCGCGCGGCAGAGTTGAAGTTTAACGCAGTGATTTTTCAGGTCCGCCCCTGTTGCGATGCGGTTTATGATTCGCCGATTGAACCGTGGTCGGTCTATCTCACCGGCAAAGCAGGTCAACGGCCCGAGCCATATTATGATCCGCTAACCTTTGCGATTGAGGAATCGCACAAGCGTGGACTGGAATTTCATGCGTGGTTCAACCCCTATCGAGTCGCGTTCAATCACGTTACGAACGATCTTCCAGAGAAGCACGTCGTTCGAACCCATCCGGAATTGGTGAAAATCTACGGTAAACACATGTGGCTCGATCCCGGCGAACCGGAGACGCGCGCGTATTCGCTGAGCGTCATTAAAGATGTCGTTCATCGCTACGACGTCGATGGGATTCATTTCGACGATTATTTTTATCCGTATCAGGAAAAAACGAACAAGGAGGATAAAGTAAGTATTCCGTTCCCCGACGACGCCTCCTGGAAAAAATATCAGGATAGTGACGGCAAACTTTCACGTGAAGATTGGCGGCGGGATAACGTAAACAAATTCGTTCAGGAATGTGCGGCCGCGATCAAAGCTGACAAACCGTGGGTCAAATTCGGCATCAGTCCGTTCGGAATCTGGCGGCCGGGTTATCCAGAACAAATCAAAGGCCTGGATTCGTACGCCACGCTTTATTGCGATTCGCGGATGTGGCTGAGCAATGCGTGGGTCGACTATCTCAATCCGCAACTCTACTGGCGCATCGATGCGAAAGCGCAAAGTTTTCCCGTCCTGCTCAAGTGGTGGACCGAACAAAATCCGCAAGGCCGCCATCTTTGGCCGGGCATGAGTGTTCGCTATGATGCGACGGAGTTGACCAACGAAATCGCCGCCACCCGCGCACAACCGGGCGCGACAGGTCATGTCATTTTTCACGCGCTCAGCGTCACGCACAGTAAGAAAGCCGTGGACACTGCGCTCGCGGAAACCTACGCGTCCCCTGCCCTCGTGCCAGCGTCACCATGGCTCGGAACCAATGCGCCGTCCGCGCCAGAACTGTCCGTTAAACGAAAACGTCACGAATTATCGCTGACCTGGAATCACAACAGCGATGTCCGTTACTGGGTTTTACAAACGAAGACCGGCACAAATTGGAACACAACCATTCTGCCCGGCGACATGAATGCGTGCATTTTAAAGTCGACAAGCTCCTCGCCGTTGCCGGAGCACGTTTACGTTTCGGCGGTTAATCGTGTGGGAAATATCGGGCCGTATTCGGCGGATTAGGCATTCGCCGAATGCCATTCGGCGATACAGCCGATTAACAATCGGCGTTACGGAAGATCGCCAATCGGCGTTACGGGTGATTGACAATCGGCGTTACGGGTGATTGACAATCGATGCTACGATTCTTGTTTGCATCACGAGCGGTCTGAGGTTTCACTAACGGCGTGATTGGCAGTCTGTTACAGCCCGAGATTGCGGAACTGATTCGCGAACGAAATTTTAATCAGTTACGCGAGATCCTGATCGAGTTTCCCGCGTTGGACATCGCCGAAATTCTTGGCGACCTGAACGCGGAAGACAAAGCGATTCTGCTGCGGATTTTGCCGCACGATCTCGCAGCGGACGTTTTCGAGTATCTCAGCCTCGAAGATCAGGAACGGCTCGTGCAAGCGCTGGGCACCGACCACGTCGCGCGCATCCTGAACGAAATCCAGCCCGACGACCGCACCGCGCTCCTGGAAGAACTTCCCGGGCCGGTGACGCAAAGGCTGCTCAACCTGCTCTCGCCCGAGGAACGCAAAGTCGCGGCGGAGTTGCTCGGCTATCCGAAAGATTCCATCGGCCGTCGCATGACGCCCGAGTATATCGCGATCAAAAACAATTGGACGGTCGGCGATTGTCTCGTCCATTTGCGGCGCGAAGGCAAAAGCCGCGAAGAAGTCTTGAGCCAAATGTACGTGGTCGACGAGCGAGATCGACTCGTCGA
>JAICXV010000418.1 GCA_025934545.1 Verrucomicrobiia bacterium | reverse complement strand
TCGTCGGTAATCCAACGACCAAATGAAGATGATCGGGCATGCCGCCTATTTGGATCGGCTTGATCTTATTATTTTGCGCAATGCCGGCGAGGAACGACCAAACGCGGTCTTGCATTTCGGATTTGATCCATGGCTCGCGATCTTTGGTGCTGAAGATGATGTGATAATGCAGGCACGTGAACGTATTCGCCATGCCGCGAAGATGCGCGTGATTGGTTTACGGTTCAAGTGTCGCTACGCGACACCATTGTGTTCGGGGGCCTTGATCCGTGGGTTGAAACCCACGGCTACCTTCAAACATGGCTACGCCATGTCGGGAAAAACTTCGCCCTTTCAAACCCGACCGGCCGATCAAAACGTGTTTTGTCGGCCGTCGGGCTAAGCCGCGATCGCCCTCTCTTTATCGACGAAGAACAAGCCGTAAAGCCCAATGACCGTTCCTCCCGGCAAGACGGCCAACATCAACCAGTTCAACACACGGCTCAAGAGTTCGCCAAGTTTGTGATCTTTGCGGCGTGCAACCAAAGTCGCAACAATCAGCACCGTGCAAATGCACGTCAGCGCGAACATTAAGTTCAATGCCCATGACGAATACCGCCCCATCGGTTCATTCGTTTGCCCGAGCACACACCAGTAATAAAATCCAGCTGCGATAATGATGCTGTTGTAAACGGCGAATATTCCAAGGACCGCGGTGTAGATGCGATTATGGTTCATAGGATCTCCTTTCGATGGACGAACTTTTCTGAATTCTGTTTTAAGGACTGTCGGCGAACCGAGCTGTTCGATTGCGATGTGAAATGATTGCTCGAGGCTCCAGCCTTTAATGAGTTGGTAATCTATGTCATCGCGCAAATGGCTTTCCAATTCATCCAAGGACGCTGACGACTTGATCCCAGCCGAAAGCATCTTTTCCCGCCACTTCGCAATCGCTTGTTCGAGATTAAACATAGGTTTTTAGTTTGAGGTGGCAGACGTAAGCCGGCGGTCAGCAGCTTCGACCAAGCCGGCGGAAATGACGCCGCCGAGTGTTAAAGGTTGAAGCGCCCACAGAACCTTCACCACAATTTGGGCGAGAGTCAGATCATATTTCGGCATGACAACATCGAACACCAATGCCGTCGTTACCGCGCCGAGCAGAACAATCGCGACTGCGACTGTCATTCGCAACGACTTAACCGCAATCACCGGTAGGACTCGCCAGGCGTGGGCCGATGCGACAATTAAAATGCCAGTGAGCGCCACCGCGCTCAGGCCAAGCAATCTTTCTCCGACGCTCGCACCGATTCTGCCCGCGAACAGCCCATACACGGACATCGCTGCGAAGGCAGTGAACCCGAGTGCCCTGATGGCATAAATGATTTTTTCTCTCTTTGGCTTGTTCATATTGCGCACCTTCTTGAATTCCGCCGTGATGGCAGTAGCCGAACCGATCTGTGCCATCGCGACCTGAAACGATTGTTCGAGATTCAAACCATGCGCGTGCTGCTCGTCGATGACATCGCGCAGATGGCTTTCCAATTCGTCCAGGGACACCGACGACTCCATGCCAGCCGAAAGCATCTTTTGGCGCCAGATCGCGATTGCTTGGTCGACATGGAACATAACGGCTACGCGACCGGTGCGTTGCGGCGCGATTTCAATGTGTAGCCAACCGTGCCTATACCAGCCAACGCAATCATGCATCCTGCTAACACCGGCACAACTTCATCTGTCGCCCAAATTCCGGCGTTGCGGTGGTTGTGCTGTGCCAGCGCTGGCATAATGATGCTCGAACCGAAAAGAACGGCGAACACGGCAACGGCGATTGTAATTTTGCGTTTCATATTATTCCTGTTCACTTTTTTGAATTCACTGCGGAGGAGGTGAGCGTTTCCGAGTTCTCCAACTGCGGTGTTGAAAATCTTTTGATCGACGCAGCGGTTGGCCAATTGCTCGCGCAAATGACTTTCCAGTTCGTCCAACGGCACGGGGGCCTTGATTCCGTTGGACAGCATTTGCCGTCGCCATTCTGCAATTGCGCTTTCGAGGTTAAACATGATCACGACTTCATTGCGGTTAATCCCGGCTCTGCCCACAGTCCACTCAGCACCGAAGCAATAACCGACCACTGCTCTTGTTTCTTTTTCAGTGCTTTCTCGCCATCGCGCTTGAGCGAGTAATATTTGCGTTTGCGACCCGTCTCGACTTCCACCCAACGCGACTTGATCCAGCCGTTCTGTTCCATGCGATGAAGCACCGGATAGAGCATGCCGTCGGTCCATTCAATCTTGTCGCCAGAAAGTTGTTTGACCTCCTGGATGAGGGCGTAACCGTAACTTTCACCCTTGGCGAGCAGAGATAAAATCAGAGGTTCAGTAGAAGCAGCGACTAATTCCTTGGCTAACATAGGAGCACTATACATTGTGGTCCTATGTATAGTCAACAGTTGTTTTTGACAGAGAATCAGGGCGTCTTTTCCAGATTATTGAGCAGCGTCCGTGCGGCGTTGCTTTGCGGGTCGATGCCCGAGCGTTCGTTCAACGCGACCGCCTGGCGCAATAATGAAATCGCTTCCGTCTTATTGCCCTGGCGTGCGAGAATTTGCGCCATTTGTTCGCACGTCCAATATCCGGTCTGATCGTCAGGATAACATCGCAGAGCCATCTCAAATTGTTTTAACGCTTCGTCTGCGCGACCGCTTTGTTCCAGTGCGACTGCATAATTATAATGGGTCGGGGCATGCGTTGGCTGGATGCGCAGGGCCGCTTCATATTCCGCGAGCGCTTCGTTCATTTTGCCTTGTTTCTTCAACGTGTTCGCCAGATTGCCGTGGGCCAGGTTATTTCCCGGGTCCAACTGAATCGCGATATGAAACTCATTAACGGCGGCGTCGAGCTGGTTTAAAACCAGATACGCATTGGCCAAAATCACATGAGCGTTAGCCATGCCGGGCATGATGGCCAACGTGGCCTTGAGATGTTCGATAGCCTCCTCGTTCTTGCGAATCGCTTCGTCACGCTTGCCTTGCGCCCGCAAAACATCCGCTTGCGTATTGAGAATCGCCGCCAGCGCACTGTGCACGAACCAATTATTTTTCGTCACCGAAAGCGTGTGTTTGCAAAGGACCTCGCCGGATTGCCAATACCCAACTTGCTTTTGCGCTGCCGCCGCTAATGAACCGCAGATCAACAGCGCAACGACCGTCACGCCGATCTGAATCGGCTGCAGCTGCCGAGGTGACAAGGCGGATTGCGGCGGTTCGCGCTTTGCTAAATATGCTTTGATAAAATCCGCCACCGCAAACGCGACCATCATAAAAACGCCAATCGACGGAATATAAGTATAACGATCCGCGCGCGCCTGACCGCCGACTTGCACGATGCCCACGACCGGCACGAGCGTCACACAATACCAAACCCAACCCACCAATAAATACGGCCGCGTCCGCGCCTGCCAAAGTGCGACCGCCGTTATTGTCACCAAAATCGCGAGGCAGCCGACCACATCAAACGCCTGCCAGTCGTAGCCTTCGTGCGGGTAATAATGGGCGAGCTTGTGTGGATAAAACATATCCGCGATGTAAATCACATACGTCACAATCGCGTTGTTGAGTCGATGGCTGAACAAAATCCGCTCCGAAATTGCTCCACCGGTCCCTTGCGCCAGAACGACCGCGATACTCGCGCCAATGGCCATCAACAGAAACGGAATTTTTTCCAGTAGCAATTTCCCAAACCGTTTCGTAAATCGTAAATCGCCAATCGTAAATC
>JAICXV010000110.1 GCA_025934545.1 Verrucomicrobiia bacterium | reverse complement strand
GAATTTTTGCGTGTGCGCTTCAGGATTGCCGAGCACTTCGAGTCTTTCGACAGGGCGCGTGAAATAAAACATCGTTTTGCCGCGAACTTCGTTCGTTTGTGTCGCGGTAAATTGCCATGCGGTCACGCCGCCGTCCGCAATCACATCATCGATTTTGTTGGTGTTATACAAAAAGCGCGCAACAAACTCCGGCGACGTCACCACGCGCAACTGCGGTTTCGGTACGCTGTTCGTCCCTTCGAATCGGCAATTTCCGACGCCTGTTATATCGCGCAGGAAACCTGTCGAGACTTCGCGCCGCAACGTCAGAGAATCGCACCCGAGCGAATCGTGGCGCTCTCCCACCGTTCGCATGGCCCGGACATTTTCTTTGGCGACGGCGCGTGACAGCCTGTTGCTGATCCCAAATTCGAGCACAAGGTTTTCTGAAAATAAATCGCCAGTGCGCACATTCCCATTGAGCATGTAACCGTGAACATCACCCGAAAAAACCGCCTCGTTCGTCGTGTAATCCAAATCACGTGAACTGACAAAAACCTTTTGTTCGGCGCGTTGTTTACCCAACGAAGGCTTTTCTTTATTGATCCATTTCGCCTCGGCATGACCGCGCGCGTGAAAAATATTGTTCGTCCGATCCACCGACAACACATCGCCCGACACCTCGCCATTTTCGGTTTTCAAATACGGCTTACCGGTCAATTCAACGATGCCGTTTGTGTCAGAATAGGTCGCGCGTTTGCCGTGTGCGTAACTGTGATCAAAATGGTTCGTCATTATCACGTCGCCTTGCCCAACGATGTTTTGCGCGCTGGTATACTTCCGCGTTGCATTGGCGATGGTTGCGGCATTGGCCAACATCTCACTAAAATCATTCGTGCCACGTGGCGCGCGGCGTGTTGAATTGGAGTAACGGACTTTGACTCGTTCGTTCGCCTTCAATTCATCAATCGCGCCATCGTAGAAAAACGAATTAGCCGTCGCGTCATGTCGGTCGTCAACCCAATGTGCGTTGCCGATCAGTTCAACCGTTTCATTAGTGCCAACCACCGTATAAATCGCACGATCACCGGTCGCACGACTTCCGTTGGTCTGGGTCAGGACGACGCTCCGTTCTGCCACACTATTTTCAATCGAACCGTTCGTGGCGAAATGCGTCGTCAACAATTCGCACGTCAGCGTCATGCGTGGATCAACCACGCGAACATGGCCGATGTAGGTCGCGAGATTCGATTGGTAAAACAGCCGAAATTCGTCCGCATAAATTTTTACAATTTCGCCCGCCGCATTGGTCCGCATTCCGAGAGGCAAGGAGCCTTTCAACGCGCTCTTATGAATCGTCGTTTCAATTTGATTGGAAATAATGAGCAGCGAGTTGGACTTCGTGCACAAAAATCCGACGCCCTGGATGTAAAAGTTCGTCGTCGCGCTAAACCCTTGTATCGGCCCGGGCGAGGTCGCGTATTCCTTTTTAACATCGATCGTGCATTGCGGCGACTTCGCGATGAACTGCGTCGTTTTCCCATCGCGCAACGTCTGCAACTCAAATTGTTTGATATCGATGAGCCCGCCCTCCAGCGGGTTCGCCTCTTTGCCGATACAAATGGCTTCGGGAACTTTTCCGTGAGGCGTGTTGCGATAAAACACCTTTTCGAAATCCTGGACTGACTTCGCCTCCTTTGGGACTTGCGCATGGAGACAAACCGCCGCGAGCAACATCAAGGAAACAGTTTTCAGCGGCGTATTAATGCACCGCCTCATAAACTTTCATGATCTCGCTGAGCACCCCGGGCATGTCCGCGAGGCGAATCATGTTCGGTCCGTCGCTCAAGGCTTTGTCGGGATTCGGATGCGTTTCGATGAACAACCCGGTCGCGCCCGCGGCAACTGCGCATTTGGCCAGCACGGGCGCCATCTCACGATTTCCACCTGATCGATCTCCGCCCGCCCCGGGAAGTTGCACCGAATGGGTCGCATCAAAAATAACCGGCACACCAAACTGATTCATAATCGGAATCGACCGCATATCCGCGACGAGATTGTTGTATCCAAAGGTGGTGCCGCGTTCTGTAACCATCACCCGTTTGCCACCAGCGGTAACCGCCTTTTTCACGACCAGCCCCATCTCTTGCGGCGAAAGAAACTGACCTTTCTTGATATTCACAATTTTACCCGTCGCCACCGCCGCGTTAATCAAATCCGTTTGCCGGCAAAGAAACGCCGGAATCTGCAACAAATCCGCCACTTCGGCTGCCATCGTCACATGTGTTTCCGAATGAACATCGGTCAATACTGGCAATCCCAATTCGCGCCGAATTTTCGCCAACACCGCCAACCCCGCCTTCATTCCCGGTCCGCGAAACGATTGTGCTGATGACCGATTGGCTTTGTCGTAGCTAGCTTTGAAAACGTAATTGATCCCGAGTTTTTGGCAGGTTTTCTGAAGGCTCCGGGCGACCTCAAAACACATCTTCTCGCTTTCGACCACGCAAGGTCCGGCGATCAGGCTGAGCTGGCCGGGACGGTTTAAGGCTTTCCAGATCTGCGAATCCGTCAACATGGAGAGGTTGTAACAGCCGTTTCGCCGAATGTAAACCTTCACCACACTCTCGAATTAAAATGGCCTTAGGCTATTTGTGCATCATCGCACCAGACGATTTCTTTTTCCATTTAACCTCCTATCCATCAACGGCGCGGATATCGTCATGCTTGCCAACCCTTTGCAGTTCTCGTGTATCCACCCCACGATTTTCACCGTCTATCGAATAAGGAACTTTACTAACCGTAGAGTCTGAACCACAATACTTGCTGGATTGATTGGACAGCGCACCTCGCGCCGTTAATCCTTCCAGTCCCGGCGATGCCAGGCGTCGCTACTATCTAATATGCATACATGTTTAGCAGTGTTGGGAATGAGCGGTGGCGAATTGGTGCTGGTCGTTCTGGCCGTCCTGATTCTCTTCGGTGCGCGCAAGATACCGGAGTTTGCCAAAGGTCTTGGCCAGGGCATCAAGGAATTCAAAAAGGCCAGTTCCGAAGATACCAACACGAACAATAACAACAGGCCGACGCCTCCTCCTGCGGCTTGATTGAATCAGGTTCAAATCTACATTTAGACATGAACGTGAGCTTAGCAGTTTTGGGCTTGGGTGGTGGCGAGTTGGTCGTTGTTCTCGGCGCGATTCTGATCCTTTTCGGCGCCAAACGCATTCCCGAGTTCGCTCGCGGCCTCGGCAAAGCGATGAACGAGTTTAAGAAAGCTTCCAACGAAGTGACGCAGGAACTCCACAACGCCATGGAACAAGGCACTTACCAGCCGAAGTCCATCCCGGCTCCCGAACCGCCGGTTGCGCACGACTCACCCGTTGCGGAACTCACGCAAAACACCCCGCCTGCCACCGTCCCAAAGACCTGACGGCCAGCGCTGACACAAGGTCATGGCAGACGATACCCCCGAGGTCATAGCTCCTGAGGAACAGGAAGTCGCAGGCGGAGCGGTCAAAACCTTTCTCGAGCATCTCGAAGATCTTCGCTGGACGCTCGTCAAATCCGGCGCAGCTCTTTTGCTCGGCCTCACCATCTGCCTGTTCGCCGCGCCGCAGATCATGTGGATTCTCAAACGGCCGTTGCGCGAGTCGTGGCTGCAGCAAACCAACAAGCGGATCGACGTTAAGCTTTTGGAGAGCACGATTGGCAGCTTCGATCCGAGCACCAATACCTTCGGTTCGCTCGACCTAAAAGGCCAAAGCAATATCGTTCTCGAACTGGTTCCGACGCTCGTAGGCACTCAACAACTGTTGGCCGTCAACATCGTCACCAATTCGCCGAGACTCGGCTCAGGTCCCGAGTTGATTTTCCTCGATCCCGGCGCGCCGTTCATGCTCTGTCTGCAACTCGGCTTTTTCGGCGGCCTGCTGCTGGCGTGTCCCTTTGTCTTTTATTTCGTTGGCCAATTCGTTATGCCCGCGCTGAAAATCCGCGAGAAAAAATATTTTCTGCAAGCTTTTGCCATCGGCCTCGTTCTTTTCTTCAGCGGTATTTGTCTCGGTTATTTTTGGATCATGCCGAAGGCGCTAAACGTCGCTCAGGCCTTTGCGACTTGGATGGGCGTTCAAGTGCCAAGCTGGCGGGCCGAAACCTATATCAGCTTCGAAGTAAAATTCCTTTTCGGCATGGGGATCGGTTTTGAATTGCCCGTTGTGCTCCTCGCATTGGTTAAAGTGGGACTGCTTGATTACGCCAAACTCTCTTCGATGCGCCGCTACATGATCGTCATCAACCTCATCCTGGGTGCATTGTTGACCACGCCTGAAGTTTATACGCAGCTCGTCATGTGCATTATCCTGCAGGTCCTCTACGAAGTCAGCGTCTGGATCGCCTGGTACTGGGAGCGCCGCGATCGCGCGCGCGAAGTGCGCTAAGCCGGTCGGCCGATCAACGGAGCGCGGACTTCAGTCCGCTTCACTGGAGTCGCATTCGAATTCAACGCGACAAAAAACCAGCGACCGATCGCTTTCGGAACCGGCCGCTGGAAACCACACGAATACAACCAACTAATCCCTGTCCTTTAACACCAAAAACTTGCTCGTGCCGTTGCTGATCACGTTGAAGATCGCACCACGTTTGGTATCCGCATTTTTTGTCGCTTGATTGAAATCGCGCCGGTTCGCAACCGGTTTACGGTTCACGTCCGTTATCACATCACCGGGCTTGATGCCGACGTCCTCGGCCAATGACCCCGGTTCGACTGCCGTCACAACCACACCGTGCTGATTTGGCTCAATGTCAAACTTGCTCGCGCTGTCCTGGTTTACGTTTTCGACAGTCACGCCAAAATTAGTCGACTCATCACCGGTGCCGTCGTTGCGATTGGAACGATCATTCTTGGCCAGGTCCGATGGCAATGCCTCGGTCTTAACCTTGATCGACAGGTGTTGGTTGTGATTACGCACCACTTCCAATGTGATCGTTTGCCCGGGCTTTTTGCCGGAGACTTCTTCCTGAAGTTGACGCGGCGTGGAAATCTTTTTGCCATCGATAGCAATAACGACATCGCCGGCGACCAATTCAGGTTTTGCACGCGATGCCGGCGCGTCTCGTTGAATGGTCCTGATGACCACACCTTCTTCGACGTCCGGACGGAGCTTCGGATCCAAGTCACGATAATCCGTGTCGTCCTTCAAATCCTGGATGCCGACTCCAATCCATGAGCGGACAAATTTCCCTTCGGTAATCAGGTGATCTTTGACGCGCTTGGCGAGATTGATCGGGATGGCAAAGCCGATGCCGGTATTCATACCGCGAATCATCGCGTTGATGCCGATGACTTCTCCGTAAAGATTGATGAGCGGACCACCGCTGTTGCCGGGATTAATGCTCGCATCCGTTTGAATGAAGTCCTGGTCAGCGTAACCGTTTGGGGTCATCGGCCCGACGGAGCGACCTTTGGCGCTGATGTGGCCAACGGTGACGCTATAGGTCAATTGGAACGGCGCCCCAATCGCAATCGCAAATTCGCCGACGCGTGTCTTATCTGAATCGCCAAGTTTCGCTGGAATAAGTTTCGCAGTCGGTTTGATTTTGATGACCGCCACGTCGGATTCCGGATCGGTGCCTTTGACAGTCGCGTCATACACGTCGCCGTTTTTGAAACGAACCTTGATTTTGTCGGCGCCTTCGACGACGTGATTGTTTGTCAGAATGTAACCGTCCTCGCTAATCACAATGCCCGAACCTTCGCCCTGCATTTGCGGAACATGTTGCTGGCGGTGGTTTCCGCGATTGCCATGATTGCCGCGGTTACCGAACTGTTCATCGAGCCACTTTTTGAATTGCGGCGGGAGCGAATCAAATGGCGACGAACCATCCTCATCACCATTGTTGTCATACATTCCGCCCTGGTAATTCGCCTTTTGTGTAACGGTAATAACCACCACCGCCGGCGATACTTTGTCAGCAACCTCAACGAATGCCTCGTTAAGTTGTTTTGCCATTTCGAGCGCGGACGAATCCTTGGCGAAAGCGACGGCGCCGCTGCCAACCAGGCTGGCGCTCACGATTATGGAAAGAGCTAAGTTTCTAATTCGATTCATAAAAATTCCGATATCCTTCTTTCTGGTTCGAGTTGTCATTGACACAAAACGTTCAAAAATCCTTTTCCGCAAGGGCCAGAAAAACACAAATCGGCCTGTGCATAACTTGCACAGCCCCTCTTGTAACGTAACTGATATTAGACCGTAACGCTGCCGTCTCGGTTGCGGGTTACAGCGGCGTATCGCCGCAAGTATTTGCATTCCCGTGTTTTCTCCATCCGCATTGACTTGCTCCAACCCGCTGAGTACCGTCTATTCCTTTAGAAGCGGCTACTCTCATGACTGACCAAATCGAAAAACTTCTGATTCTTCAAGACCGCGACCGCCGAATTTTTGGGCTGAAAAATGAACTCGCCCGCATCGAACCCGAACGCCGGATGTTCCAGGGCAAAACCTCTGGCACACAGGCTGCCCTCGATGCTGCCAAGCTCAAAGTAAAGCAAATCGAGACCGAGCGCAAAAAGCTCGAGCTCGACGTCGAAGCGAAAAAAGGCCTGATTGAAAAATACGCTCTGCAACAATTTCAGACCAAGAAAAACGAAGAATATCGCGCGCTCGCCCACGAAATCGAAATGGCTAAAGAAGCCATCGTCAAACTTGAGGACGGTCAGATCGAATTGATGGAACAGATGGAAGGCGCTCAAAAGCAAGTCGCGGTTGCCCAGAAGGAAGCCGAGGAAGCAAAGAAGCTCGCTGACGGCCAATTGAAAGAACTCGCCACCCGTGAGGAAAATTTAAAAAAAGAAATCAGCGAAATGGAAGGCAGCCGCAACAACCTCACTTCCGGTTTGGACGAAAGTATTCTCGGCCGTTACATGCGTCTGCAAAAGCAGAAGGGCGACAACATCGTCGTCGGCATCCAACACGGTGTTTGCGGTGGTTGCCACATGAAGTTTCCGATGCAGATCGTCGTCGCCTGTCAAAAAGGCCAGGAACTCGTCACTTGTCCAAATTGCGGTCGCATCCTTTATTACACTCGTGACATGGACCTCGCCGTGACCGATTAAGTTCGTGATCCCGGCTTCAGTCAGTTGCGCATTCGTTCTCTCTCTGAT
>JAICXV010000099.1 GCA_025934545.1 Verrucomicrobiia bacterium | reverse complement strand
TGCCGAAAAACGGCGGGCATGAAAGTCGTTCATCTCAACACTTTCGATTGCGGGGGCGCCGCCTTGTCGTGCATCCGGCTCCATCAAGCCCTGCTCGCCGAGGATGTCGACTCATCGTTACTGACGTTTGACATCACCGTCAAAGGCAAGATTCCGAAACACGAAGCGACGGGCGCGACCAAACCGACCATCCCGCAACGCGCGATTCGAAAATTCTTCGGCCCGCGATTATCCGAGATCAAAGAGGAATTGGCGGTGAAGTTGAAATATCCGTGGTTCGACGTCTTCAGCAATCCAGAAGGTTTCTTCGAGGTGCTGAAACATCCGACCGTTCGCGCCGCTGATATTATCCATCTCCATTGGGTCGCGCGTTTTATGGATTACGCGAAATTCTTCAAGCGCTGCCGCAAGCCGATCGTCTGGACGTTGCACGACATGAACGCCTTCACAGGCGGCTGCCATTACTCAATGGGCTGTGAAAAATATACGAGCGAATGTTTCAAATGCCCGCAGTTGAAGCCATCGAACGAGATCGATGTTGCAAAAGTAAACTTTCGCATCAAGAAAGCCGCCCTCGAACGCGCCCGCAAAATCCACATCGTTGCCCCCTCGCAATGGCTGGCCGATTGCGCCGGCAGAAGCGCGATGTTCAAAAACTTCAATCGCCAGGTGATCCGCTATGGATTGGATGTCGGCGTCTTTCGTGATCACGACCGCGACTCCGCCCGCGCTCTCTTCAATATTCCGCGGAATGTCCCGGTGTTATTGTTCGTCTCCGATTATCTCGACAACGACCGCAAAGGCATCCGGGTCTTTCTCACCGCGATCAAAGCCGTGCTCGACGCCCATCCTGATTTGGTCTGCTGTTTCGTCGGTCACAGAGGCGCTGAATTGATTGACAAAATACCACGGTCCATGCACCTGGGCCGCATCGACGAGCCGAGCATGATGGCCATGGCCTTTGCGGCTGCCGACGTTTTTGCATTGCCGTCACTCGAAGATAATTTGCCGAACACAATGCTCGAGTCGCTGTGTTGCGGCACGCCGGTCGTCGGATTCAATTCCGGCGGCGCAGCGGAAATCATTCGCGACGGCGCCAACGGTTTGATCGCCGAGGAGAAAAATGCGGACTGGCTCGCAGGCGCTATCGCCGAAGCGTTCGAATGGAACTGGGACCGGGCGCGAATTAGCCGAACGGCGCGCGAGATGTTTGAGCCATCGCGCCAGGCCAAAGCCTACATGGAATTATACGGAAAACTGCTCGCGAGTTAACTCTTCAACCCGGTGCAAACAACAATCGAGCGGTCCTTGACGTTCGAGGGCAAGATTTCAGTTTTGTGAAATTTTCGTCGCAGGTGCGTCAGTAAATTGTCGAGGGTATACCACGAATAAGAGTGGTTCCACCATTGCGAGACGAATTTGTCCTCTTTAGAAATAAACTCGATGATAAGGTCCTTGCGCGTGAACTGGCACAGCGCATTTACAATTAGGTCAAAATCCGCAAAATTGAAATACACGAGGTGATGTAAAATCGCCAATGCCAGAACGCAATCCGACTTCAATCGATCCATCACTGATGGAAACCTTGTCCCGCCCCAACCGTGTCCTCCCAACGGAAACCGAATATTCATGTGCACGGTGTTAACCGGCAGCTTTCGTTCCTTTGCCCCGAGGTAGAGCCGGTCGAGGCACGGTTCATCGATATCACAGGCCGCCGCGCGCACGCCGCGTGATGCCGCAAGTTGGGAATACCAACCCGTGTTCGCGCCGATATCCACCAGTGTTTTTGGATTTAGGGTTTGCAGGGCATTGGCGATCGCCAAGTGCTTTGGTTTCCACTTTGTCTGGTCATCAAATCGCGGAAACTCGGCGTAATAACCCGACCACATCGACTTCTTTTGCGGGAATGTCACCGCATCGACTTTGCGCCAGCGTTCTTCCCAAAGCGCGCGTGCCCGGTCGTTGGCATTGGCGCGACGCGACCCAACTCCGCGCGCGATGTTTCCAACGCGACGTCCAATTTTCTCCACAAGGCCGCGATGACGCGGCAGCAAAAACTTAACCTCATCGAAATGCAGCGGCGTGAAGTCGCGAAGCGTCCAGCGCGCCAGGCGACGTTGGCCTTGAGCCATCAAGCGCAATGGATAAATATAACGAGCATCAAATTCCCGGCGGACAGACACCTGGTCCGCGCGCTCGAGTGGCGCAATGGATCCAATGTCGATAAATCGCGGCGCGGTGCCGTCAAACAGAATATTCCAGGGATGCGCATCGACGCAGCACAAACCGTGACTGGCCAGTTCAACATTCAACTTCGCTTGCAACAACCCCGCGTCCTTCAACGCCGGTGCGGCCCATTCACTCGCGTAGGTAACGAACGGAACCCTGTTGTGCCGCAAAACCAGCGGATAACCTTTGAGCTGAAACGCAGCAATTTCCGTCTCAACAACAAGTCCCTGCTCGATCAACGGTTGAATAATGTTCTTCTCAAATAACCCGCGAAAAAACGCCTGATGCTCGGGCGAAATCGCCCGGTACAAAGATCCTTCATGTTCGAACAACCGCGCCGTGTGGACTGGCGACGCTGAGGAAAAGAAGCGTACGGCTTCGAGCGGTAACTCAGAGGACATTGGTTACAAGGTAAGAACATCACGCCTTCCCGCAAGGAAAAGTATTCAGTTTTCAGTGTTCAGCGCGCCGAAAATCCGCTTTTCTTTGACATATGGCCACGCAACAACCAGCTGGTGGGCTATCGGCGATCGCGTCGCGCGTCGAATGGGCGGTTGCTTTGCTTCTGACCGTTTGGGTGGTCACGCTGCACGTCACTTATCTGTTTCACGCCGGCCCACTTTGGCGCGACGAATGTGGCACCATCGCTTTCGCCTCGATGCCTTTCGGCGAAATGTGGGACCACCTTCAATACGATAATTTTCCGCCATTCTTCGAATGGATTGCGCGGATTTGGCTTTCACTATTCTCGGCAAGCGACTTCAGTTTTCGAATTCTTGGACTCATCGTCGGATTAACCATCCTCGGAGTTTTATGGTTCAGTGCTCGATTGCTCGGCGCGCGCACGCCCTTGCTCGCGCTCGCATTCTTTGCTCTGAACCCGCTGGCGTTGCGCGTTGGTGACTCCATGCGTCCATACGGTTTAGGCTTCGCGTTGGTCATCCTCACGATTGGGGTCGTTTGGAAATTTGTCACGATACGAAACGCAAAGTGGTTCGTGATTGCGAGTGTGGTGGCAACGCTAGCGGTGCAATGCCTCTATCAAAACGCCTTCTATATCGCTATCGCCGTCCTTGCTGCCGCGGCCGTTTGTTTGTGGAAAAAAGACCGCAAAACCGCTGGAAAATGTTTCGCCATTGGCGCAATTGCCGCGCTGTTCTTCGCACCGCACCTGCCCAATATCCATAAAGGCGGCCAGGTCAGAGACATCACGCGCGTTCCCGTGGGCTATGATTTGCTCAGCCAGGCGTTCAACGAATTGCTGACCGCAGCAAAACCGCTGATGCAGCCGGTCTATCTTGCGGTGTTTGTGACCACATTAGTCGTCGGATTATTCGTCGCTTTCCGTTTTAAAAAACTAAACGTGATTTATGCCGTTGTTGTTATCGTGCTGGCCGTCCTGTTCCAATTCACACTCCTGATGCAACTCGGGTTGCCGCCGCGGTCCTGGTATTTCCTGATTTTGCTCGGGCCGCTGATGCTTTGTGCCGATGGCATTTGGAGTGCGCTTGGCTCGCGTGTTCAAATTTCCAGAATCGCTCTCGTTCTCGCCGTTGCGACAGTGTGCGCGTCGGCTTGTTGGTCCGGAGTTCAGTTGCGCCAGACCAACATCGATCTGATCGCGGCCAAGTTGAAGGCAGAAAAGAAGCCCGGAGATATCGTGCTCGCTGCCGCATGGTTCAACGGCGTGTCGCTCTGCCGATATTATCCGCAAACAAATTTCACAACTTTGCCGCCGATGGAAGAAATCCGCATTCATCGTTACGACCTGATGAAGCGCGCAATGCAATCGCCCGACCCAATCGGTCCATTGGAGACGCAAATTATCCAAACGTTGCGCTCAGGCCACACGCTTTGGATCGTGGGCTCTCTGAAATTTCCGCAGCCCGGTGAAACTGTTTCACAATTTCCGCCCTATCACACCGGCATTGGCATCAACGACGCGGCTTATTACTACAGTTGGTCAGCTCGTCTTGGCAAACTGGTGCAGGAACATGCTTTGAAAGGGGACATTGTTACGCCTGCGGCCCCGGGTCCCGTCAACCCCATGGAAAACATAAATCTGATCGCGGTCACCGGCTGGCACGACTAATCGAGCCACCATTGACCCGACAGAATTCTCGTGTCAGCTTGCCCGCATGAAAGCTATTTGCCGAATTTTGTTGATAAGCCTCTTTGTCATCACGGGCTGCAAAAACGTCGTGTATTCGACTTACGAAAAATTCGGCGTTTACAAACGCGATCTATTGACCAAGCGAGTCACCGCCGCGCGCGATGAACAAAAAGGGGCGCAGCAGGAATTTAAAGATGCGCTGACCCGGTTGAAAGAGATTACCGGATTTGAAGGCGGAAAGTTGGAGTCCGAATATCGGAAGTTGCAGGGCAATTATGACGATGCGGCCGCCCGTGTCGCAGCGGTCCACAAGCGCATCCGTGATGTCGAAACCGTCGCACACGATTTATTCGCTGAATGGGAAAAGGAAAACGGCCAGATCCAGACTGAATCATTGCGCCGGACCAGCCGCGAGCAACTCAACGAAACGCGCATTCGTTACGACCAGATGGTCGCCGCGTTGAAAGACGCGGAAGCGAGCATGGATCCTGTCCTGGGCAAACTGCACGATTACGTTTTGGCATTGAAACACAGCCTCAACGCGCAGGCGGTTGCGTCGTTACAAGGTGAGTCGATCAAAATCCAGGCGGACATCAGCAAACTGTTGGCAGACATGAATGCTGCTATCGAGCGAGCCGATGAGTTTGTGCGTGCGATGCCCAAATGAAGAAATAGGTCGGGCAATTAACGTTTCCCAATTGGCACAACTGCACGCTGTTGTGGTCCCGTGTATTCGGCCGTCGGACGAATCAGCCGATTATTCGATCGCTGTTCGAAAATGTGCGCGCTCCAACCGCTGATCCGGCTGATAACGAAAATCGGTGTGAACATCGGCGTCGGAATTCCCAGAAAGCGATAAGCGCTGGCGCTGTAAAAATCCAGGTTCGGGAACATTCCTTTTTCCCGGCGCATGACCGCCTCCACACGTTCGGAGACGGGATAAAGTACGTTATCGCCGCAAGCATCGGAAAGTTTCTTTGACCACACTTTGATGATGTCGCTGCGCGGGTCAGCCTTTTTATAAACACGATGGCCGAATCCCATGATGAGCTTTTTATCGTGCAACATCTGGACGAGAGCCTTTTCGGCTTCGTCCGCTGTTTGAAATTTTTCGATAAGTTCCATCGCCGCTTCGTTTGCGCCGCCATGGAGCGGGCCGCGCAACGCGCCGATGCCACCCGTCACGGCAGAATAAAAGTCGGCCAGGGTCGAGGCGATGGTGCGGCAGGTAAATGTCGAAGCATTGAATTCGTGCTCGGCATACAGAATCAGCGACACGTCCATAACGCGCACGTGCAAATCCGAAGCCGGTTTGCCATGCAACATCTCGAGAAAATGCGCGGCGATACTCGGCGCGTTGCTCGCCGTTTCGATGCGCTTGCCGCTTTTGGCAAAGTGAAACCAATAAAGAAGCATCGAAGGGGAGGTAGCGAGCAGACGATTGGCAATTGCGACCTGGTCGTGACCACTTGTTTCCTGTTCCAACGTGCCCAGGGCCGAGCAACCGGTGCGCAGCACATCCATCGGATGCGCCTCTTTGGGGACTTGTTCGAGAACGGTTTTGAGCGGGGCCGGCAAACCGCGCAACGCCTTCAACGTTTTTTTGTAAGTATCGAGTTGTGTCTGCGTCGGCAACTCGCCGTGAATGAGAAGATAAGCGACCTCTTCAAACGTGGCATTGGCGGCGAGATCTTCGATGGTGTAGCCGCGATAAGTCAGGCCAACGCCTTCTTTGCCGACAGTTGCGATCTTTGTCTCACCGGCAACGATCCCGGCGAGGCCTCCCGTTTTTTTCACTTCACTCATGGTTTCTTTCCTTTTGCAAATAAATCGTCCAGCTTCGCTTCGTAAGCGTGGTAGTTCAAAACTTCGTAGAGATCTTTCCGCGTTTGCATTTTGTCGACGACCACTTTTTGCGTGCCATCGTCGCGAATCGCACGAAACACTTCCAGCGCAGCCGCACTCTGGGCGCGGAAAGCGGACAGGGGATACAACGCCATACTTACACCTGCCGACGCGAGTTCCTTCGTCGTAAATAGTGGCGTTTTGCCGAACTCAGTGATGTTCGCCAAAACTGGAACACATATAGCGCTGCAAAATTGTTTATATTCGTCGAGGCTCGTGAGCGCTTCGACGAAAATCATATCGGCGCCGGCTTCATGGTAGGCGTAAGCACGGTCGATGGCAGCTTTGATACCTTCGTTCGCCGCTGCATCGGTGCGCGCCATGACGACAAAATTCTTATCTGTTTTCGCATCGACGGCGGCTTTGATGCGATCGCACATTTCTTCGCGGCTGACCAATTCCTTGCCGGGGCGATGACCGCAACGTTTGGCCGCTACCTGGTCTTCAATATGCACGGCCGCGGCGCCGGCTTTCGTCATTTCGCGAATCGTGCGTTGGATTCCAAAAGCGCTGCCCCAACCGGTGTCGATGTCGACTAATAATGGCAGCGAGCAGGCGGCGGTGATGCGGCGGACGTCTTCGAGGACGTCGTTAAGGGAGGTGACGCCGAGGTCGGGCAGGCCGTAGGAGGCGTTGGCGACACCGGCGCCGCTTAAATATATGGCGCGGAAACCGGAGCGTTCGGCCAGCATGGCGGTGTAGGCGTTGACGGCGCCGACGATTTGGAGCGGTTTTTCCTGTTGGAGGGCGGCGCGGAATTTTGCCCCTGCGGAGGTCCGTGTGTCTGACTGAGCCATGGGAGGGGTATTTAAACACCAAGGCTCAAAGAGACAAAGGAAGAATTTAACCACGGATTGAGTGAGTCGGTGAGTCAGTCAGTCGGTGAGTGGGAAGCATGGTTTGGTGTCGGTTTTAATTTGAGACTCCTTACCCGTCTGTTGATAGACGAACAACGGTTGACGGTGCGTGTGTAAACTCGTAAGACGGAACCATGTTCAAGCGATTTTTAATACTTCTCGCGGCCGTTTTGGTTTTGGCGGAGTCGACTGGATTCGGCGCGCCGGCTAAACCC
>JAICXV010000563.1 GCA_025934545.1 Verrucomicrobiia bacterium | reverse complement strand
CACGAAAGGCTCGGCGGGAGCCTCGCCCTACCGGACTCACACGAGTAGGACGCCATGCCGTTGACACGTGGAGGCGCGAACTCTAACCTAACTCGAGATGTCAAGGCTCCCATTCGAAGCAATGCTCGCATTTCGCTATTTGCGACCGCGCCGCACGTTTGTTTCGATCATTACCATTATTTCGGTTCTCGGCGTGCTAGTGGGCGTGGCCGTGCTCATTGTCGTGATCGCGGTGATGAGCGGGTTCGATCAGGAATGGCGCAATCGCATCCTCGGCTTCAACACTCATATTAAAGTGCTGCCAGTTGAAGGAATCATGGCCAATTACGATCAGGTGGCCGCACGCGTCAGAGCGAACCCGGACGTCGTCGGCGTCGCTCCCTTTGTTGCGAGTAAAGTGCTCGTGAAAACTGAACCGAAATCCGGTTCCGCAAAATTCGACGTGCCCATGGTTTTGGGTATCGACCCCAAAGCGCAGGGAACGGTCAGCGTTCTTCCAAGCAGTATGGTGCGTGGCACGCTTGACGTCAGCGGCAACGGTGCGGTCATCGGCCGCGATTTCGCCGAAGGGATGGGATTGGATATCGGCGATCGCATCGCCGTATCGGGACCGAAAGCTTTGGAAAAATTCGAGAAATCGAACAAAACGAACGCGCCTGCCGAAGGATATGTACCCGAAGAATATGTGATTCGCGGCATCTTCGATGTCGGCTTTGCTGACTTCAATAGCCAGATCGTCATTACGTCCATCGAAAATGCGGAAGAATTGCTGGGCCTGGAAGAAGGGTCGGTCCACGGACTTCAGGTGAAACTCAAAGATCCGTTTGATGCCGACACGGTGGCTCGACAACTTAAGGATGAGCTCGGCGAGAATTATTCAGCGCGCACGTGGAAACAACTTAATCCGGAAATATTCAGCGCGCTGGCCGTCGAGAAAAACATGATGTTTTTCCTGCTTTTCTTCATCATGATCGTCGCGGCATTCGGCATTGTTAATTGCCAGATTACGTTCGTCGTCCAGAAAACGCGCGAGATTGGAATTTTGAAAGCGCTCGGCGCAGGGAGCCGCCAGGTGCTGTGGATTTTCCTGAGCCAAAGCGTTGTCGTCGCGGTGCTGGGAGTGGGCCTCGGGTTTGGGCTGGCGCTGTTAGCGATTCATTATCGCAACGAGTTTCTCACTTTCATGCGGCACGTCACGAATATGCCGCTGTTGCCGTCGTCGATTTATCAGGTCTACGAATTGCCCGCGTCGGTCGAACCGCTCGATGTCATTGTCATTTGCGGCACGGCTTTCCTCGCCTGCGTCCTTGCGGGTCTGTTCCCGGCGTGGAAAGCGAGCCGGCTGCAACCGGTGGAGGCGCTGCGCTATGAATGACGCGCCCATCCTCATCGCCCAAAACGTTCGCAAAACCTACATCATGGGCGAGCGCAAATTGGAAGTGCTTCGCGGCGTTTCGCTTTCGGTGCATCGCGGCGAATTTTTGGCATTGCGCGGCGCGTCCGGCGCGGGAAAAAGCACCCTGCTGCATCTGCTTGGCGGACTGGACCTGCCGAACGATGGCGACATTATTTTCGATGATCAAAACCTGCGCCTGCTTTCGAGCAGCAAGCTCACGGCGCTGCGCAACCGGCGCGTCGGTTTTATTTTTCAGGCCTATCATCTGTTGCCGGAATTGAGCGCGATCGAAAATGTGATGCTGCCCGCGCGCATGTCGCGCGTTTCAGTCGACAAGGCCGCAACGGATGGTCGCCGATTGCTCGAGCGCGTCGGTCTGGGACAACGGATGGAACATCGACCTTACGAACTTTCCGGCGGCGAACAGCAACGCGTCGCCATTGCTCGCGCGCTGATTAACGAGCCTGATCTCGTCATTGCCGACGAACCGACGGGCAACCTCGACTCGCATACTGGCGACGAAATCATTCAGCTTCTTTGCGCACTGCGCACCGAACGTCAGGCGACATTAATCATGGCCACCCACGACGCCACCATCGCCGCTCGTGCCCCGCGAGTTATCCAGGTCGTCGACGGCCAGCTCGCGGCGGGTGCTTAAACACCGCTGATAGTTGTGGTTTTCTGCGGTGCTTTTCATCTCGCAGGCAGGCCGCCGATACATCAATAAGGGAACGTTCAGGCTTGCCGAAATCCGCGTCTGCTCAATCGTACTGGAGGAGGAACTATGGACACTAATGCGGCCGGCCCGCCCCCGAATGAAACCAAAAACATGACCCCAGCGGTCATCGGTTATGTCATCGCCGCGATTCTGATCGCGTTGATTCTGTGGAGATTTGTGTTTGCGCGCTGAGCTACTTTTGAACGGCTTTATCTTGCGCGTTCAAATACTCGATAATCATCGCCACTGATTCGGCAATGGTCAGCTTATCGGTGTGCAGTTCGATCTCCGGACGCGTTGGCGGTTCGTAAGGAGCCGAAATACCCGTGAAGTTCTTGATCTCGTTCGCGCGGGCTTTTGCATAGAGCCCTTTAGGGTCGCGCTGTTCGCAAATTTCAATCGGCGCATTAACAAACACTTCAATGAACCGGCCTTCTTTGCTGATTTTTCGCACGAGATCGCGATCGGAACGATAAGGCGAAATGAAAGCGGTAACGCAAATGATGCCGGCATCGGCAAACAATTTCGCAACTTCTCCAACACGACGAATATTTTCGGTTCGATCATTTGGCGCGAAACCAAGATCCGAGCACAACCCATGACGGACGTTGTCGCCGTCCAAAACGTAAACGTGACGGCCCATGTTAAACAATTCGCGTTCGAGATCGGTTGCGATGGTTGATTTTCCTGAAGCCGAAAGACCGGTGAGCCACACGACACAACCACGATGCGCATTGCGCAGTTCACGTTGTTGGGAAGTGACCTTGCTCTTGCTCCAGAAAATATTGTCGCTCTTATGCAGCGTGTCGGAGCTGCGCTTGGT
>JAICXV010000635.1 GCA_025934545.1 Verrucomicrobiia bacterium | reverse complement strand
GCGTTTCGCGGGGTTCGACGATGTCGCCCAAAAATATCACGTGCGCCTTGCTGGCGCGGCAGAGGCCGGCTTTGATCCCAATGTCTATTACGACAATGCCGTGATTGGAAACCTTGTCTGGGGAGATCTGGAATTTCGCAAAGGCGCAGAAACCGGCCGCAAATCCTACGTCAGCAAACTGCTCACGCGCGACATCACCAAAATCATCAACATCCCGCCGCTCTTAAACCACAACATGGCAGGCGTCAGCGGCGCGCTCTACAGCCTTGCGATGGGCAGCGTCGATAACAGCATCCGCTTCGAATCCCGTCCCGACCGATTGGCCACCGCCGTTCCCGACATTTACAACCTCACCAATCTATTCGACCGGGTCGCCATCAACATCACAGATGCCCTCATCGGCCAATACCGCGGCGGCGAAGAAACGTTGCTCCATTACGCGACTGAGGTGAACCAGATTTGGTTGAGTAAAGATGCCGTGGCTCTCGATGTTCTGGCCGTTACCGAACTGGAGCGCGAACGCGAAGCGGCCAAAGCGACCTTGGATAAACCGAGCATGGAACTTTATCAGAACGCCTCGTTGTTGGAGATAGGCATCAGCGATCCAAAACGAATTCACGTGGAGATGTTCAAGGAAAACGTGAAGCAGTAGCCGGAAGCCGCAACAGCTTCCAAATTCTCGTAAAACTTTCGTCGGCAAATCCCATTGCCTTCTTTAGCTGATAATCGCGTTCGAGCACGTTCGGATTTTTGTCCCATTTCTTTTGCGTCTCTTTATTGACGAAGCCACGCAGGCGCGCCCAATAGCCGGAAACGGGCACCGGAAAATCACTCCCAAAAACAATGCGACTGGCCAGCGGTTCTTTGGTGCATTCCGGAATATGTTTGCCGCGCAAAGGAACGTTCATCGCGCTATTGTCGCCGTAAAGGTTCGGATGTTGCGTGGTCATCTCAGCGAAAACGGGAAAGTAATCAGGATCGGTCATGCCACTTTTGGTCGCGCAATGCGCGGCGATCACCGTCACGCCGCACTCGAGCGGCAAGCGCAGGATGCGCGGGTCGGAATATTTTTTGTTGATGACGCGCACGGTATGTTCGCCGCCCGTATGCGCGAGCAAGGGCAGTCGATGAAACGCCATGCGCTCCCAGAATTTTTTATATTGCACATTCCCGCAATCGATGTTGTGACAGTTCGGCAGGCATTTCATCATGACCGCGCCGGCTTCAACGCATCGGTCCAGTTCATCGATCGCGTCTTTGCGCGCCGGATGAATCGAAACTGCTGGAAGAAATTCGGGGTGTTCGCGCGCCAGTTTTAGCACGTAATCGTTCGGCACAAAAAACGTCCCGGCATTTTTCATGACCGCGCCGTCTTCGCTATAAACATCGTCCATTGCGAGAATTACCGCCGAACCGATCGAAGAATTACGCAACATCGTCCGGACGTTCTCAACATAAACGCGGTCAAAATCTGGAGAGTTCAAACCGGCGTTCAACCCGATGTGTTTAAGCATGAAACTGGCGAGGACGCGGTGCGGCCCGCTGACGTTGACCCAACAGCCGCTCCCGCTCAGGCCGTTGCCTACGATATGCAAATGCATGTCGATGGCTTTTTGCTCGCGCGTGGTGTCCATGGTTCGATGTTGCGTTAGTTGGCCGGATTAACAAGCGTTTCGTCGCATGACTGGACAGATGGTATCGGTCAATGTCTATTTATCTTTTCGTTGACGGTCGCCACACCACCGTTAACATCACAAGTCGATTTTTTGATTTAGAAATAAAGAACTATGGCAACTAAAGTAGCAATCAACGGATTCGGACGCATCGGTCGTCTCGTCTTCCGCGCACTGTCGGAAAAAGGTCTCATCGGCAAAGATATCGAAGTCGTCGCTGTCGGCGATGTCGTGCCTGCGGACAACCTTGCTTACCTCCTCAAATATGATTCCACCCAGGGCCGTTTCCAGGGCGGCTCAGTCTCGTCGAAAAAATCTGCCGCCGACAAATTGGAAGATGATGTCCTGGTCGTGAACGGAAAAGAAATCAAAGTCGTCAGCGCCAAGACCCCGGCGGAATTGCCGTGGAAAGCCCTCGGAGTTGAATTGGTCATCGAATCGACTGGTTTGTTCACCGAAGCCGAAAAGGCCAAAGGCCACATCACCGCGGGTGCCAAGAAGGTCATCATTTCCGCGCCGGCCAAAGGTGAAGACGTGACCGTCGTCATGGGCGTCAACCAGGACAAATATGATCCAGCCAAGCACAACATCATTTCCAACGCATCGTGCACCACGAACTGTCTTGCGCCGCTCGTGCATGTTTTATTGAAGGAAGGTTTCGGCATCGAAGAAGGCTTGATGACCACCATCCATGCTTACACCGCCACGCAGAAAACCGTCGACGGCCCGAGCAAGAAAGACTGGAAAGGTGGCCGCAGCGCCGCCATCAACATTATCCCGTCAACCACGGGCGCAGCAAAAGCCGTGGCGTTGGTTTGCCCCGAAGTAAAGGGCAAGCTGACCGGCATGTCCT
>JAICXV010000146.1 GCA_025934545.1 Verrucomicrobiia bacterium | reverse complement strand
GTCAAAACTTTGGTCGCGATACCAACGTTCGGTATATCGCGTGTATTGCCAGCAATATTCCATAGCATCCTTATAATCGCTGGCTTCCATCCAAATTTTCGCGACGTCCGTGCCGTTGTAACGGTCCAGATAACCTTTCTGGTAGTTCGCTGTGAGAAACTGCGTCGCGTCCTCATCGTAACCTTGCGACGTCAGAAATGTCAGATACCGCTGGAACGACTCGGATGATTTGCGTTTTTCGAAATTCTGTTGCAGCGCCTTTTTGCGGACTTCGGGCTCTCCGCGTTCTGCATCAAAGTCCGCCAGCGCAATCCGCCGCTCCTCTTTTTTCGAACTGTCGGCGACCTCGATCGCTTTTTGCAGGGAGGCTCGCGCTTCTTTGAATAGCCCGAGGTCCTTCTGATGTTTCGCGAGCGCGGCATAACGCGCTTCGTTCGGTTTTTCGTTTACCCAGGCCGTGAAGGACGCGAGGGCTTCCTCGCCGCGACCGTCCGCAATCAGCGCGTCGGCCAGTGCGCTGCGATATTGCAAGTTGTTTGGGACCTGATGCACCAGATTGGTGAGAAGGCTGACTTTCTTGTTCAATTCAACGCCGGTGTCATAGAGGGACGCCAATTGAAATGTGAGCGTGTAATTCTTTGGATCGTTGGCGACCAGTTTTTCCAACAAAGCATGTCGTTCGCTGGACTTGCCGTTGCTCTGCATGCTGCTGAGCAGTTCTTTCACGAGGTCGAGATCGCGTCCTTTCAGCGCTGGCTTTTGTAGGACCTCGTCGACGATGGCTTTGTAACGACCGGAGCTCACGTATTGGCTGGCGATTTTTTGGTCCATTTGCTGCGCTTCCCATTGCTGCAATCCGTCGGTCCGATGTTTGCGCATGAATTTTTCCACCGCGTCCCAGCGATTGTATTCGCTCAAATTATTGATCACTTGCTCAATGGCATAATAACTATTGCCGTTACCCATTTGCTCATCCGCCCATTGCAGGATGAGATCTTCACCTTTTTTGAGATCGCCTTTGACTAAATACAATCGGCCGAGGTTTTGCAGTTCCCACGAATTTTGGCTTTTGTCCGTTTTCTCGGCGAGCTTGAGGACGTCATCGACGCGCCCGGTCAAATCGGCGAGCGAGATCAGTTCGTTCAAAATGTTTGGGTCTTTGCCGCTCTCGACGATCACTTTCATTCGCGCAATGGCTTCATCAAACCGCTTATCGAACATCGCGATTTGCGCAAGCATGCCCTGCGAGATGAGATCGTTCGTGTTCTTCTTCAATTCCGTGTCACAACGCGCTTTCAGTTCGTCGAGTTTTCCAGTCGCGCGGAACAGTCCCGTGAGATTTTTCATCATGCCATAATCGATCCAACCCTGCGTTCGCGTCGTTGGCGCATCGAGCCATTCGCGATAAAGTTTCGTTGCTTCATCGAGTTGCCCATCCTCGACCAGCGCTTCGGCAAGCTGGCTCTGAATATAGCTTTGACCTGGGCTGAGCTTGACCGCCTTGCGATAAAGTTCGATCGCTTTATCGATCTCGCCATTTTCCTTCATCTGCCAGGCCATGTTGTAGAGCTGATTTGGATTGGTGGCTTTGGCGACCATCTTTTCTTCCATCTTCGCAAGCTCTTTGCCTTTGCCCATGCGTTGGTAAAGATTGCGCAATTCCCACTGTAGCTGTTCGTAAAGGGCAGGGTTGTCTTTAATCAATTGCTCAAACAACTCGGTCGCTTTGTTGAACTCGCCGCTCTCGGTGTAAAGCTGCGCGATGGTGCGACGAATTTGCATCATATGTGGGCGCTTCGTCGCCAGTGATTGATATAGTTCCAGCGCTTTATCGCGTTGATTGCTCAACCGATAAAGCGTGGCTAAATCTTCGTGCGCCTGCACCGAGCCGGGCTGTTTTTCCAACCGTTCCTGAAAACGTTTGATCAGGTCCTCGCTTTTGCCGGCGGCGACGTAATAACGATGCAGTTCGCTCAATAGATTATCAGTGCGCCCGTAAGCGGAATAATAAGGTTGATAATAAAAACCGTAGTAACCCGATGAGGTCTGGCGGCCGTGTGCTTTTCGTTCCCACGCTTCGTTGGCGAGTGCGATGGCCCGTTCGGGTTCGTTGTCCTCGGCATAGAGGCGGGCGAGGGCGGCGAGGGCTTCGCTGCTACGGCTGACGCCGGCGAGATGTTCTTCCAACAGTTTTTTGGCCGTCGTCTTTTCACCGGCGGAAATCAGTTCCTGCATCAGCGTCAGAACGATTCCCGGCGGCACGCGTTGTTGGTTTAATTCGCGAATAATTTTCGCCGCCTCATCGTAGCGTTTCGCAATGACGCAGGTTGTCGCTTTTGCGACCGTGATGTCGCGCGCTTTCGTTGGCAACTTCTGCAACAGCGCATCGTACAGCGACAGCATGTTGGTGTAGCTTTCCTTTTGCTGCGCGACATAGAGCGAGGCATTGTACCAATCCACGTCATCCATACCGTTAGTTTTTAGCGATGTCAGTAAATCACCGGCTTTGTCCCATTCTTTTTCGACAAAATAATTTGCGAGCAACATTCGCGATGCTTCCCATGCGCGATTTTTGACGGACGGAAGGGCGGTGGCTTTGTAAGTGGCCGCTACCGCGCTTAATTTGTCGATAATGTTGTTCGTTTGGGCTTCCGGCCCGTTCTTGAGCGTGCGAAACGCGTCGGCTTTCTGGTAATCGATGTAGCCGATAACATTTTGCGGCAGGTTTTGCATCGGATTGCCGTAATTGCGAGAGGGCTGACCGGTCGTCGGCACGTAGATGTCGGCGCGCCCGCGATAATTATATATGGAGCGCCGCGATGTATCGTCGGACAGCAACGCCGATTCCCAGATCGCGCGCGCTTCTTCCGGATGGCCGGATTGTTTCGCGATCTGCGCCAGTTGATATTGCACGTGCGGTTTCTGCGCGGGATCCGTGGCGACGACCTTCTCGAAGATCTTCTTTGCGACGTCAAATTTGCCATTCTGTTCGAGCAAATAGCCGAACATATAATAGACCTGAACATCCGCCGGATTCTCTTCCAGTAACTTGTTCACCAACTCCAACGCGTTCGTGTCCTGTTTATTTTTGAAATAGAGCGGGATCAAACCTTGCGCCGCCTCCATGCGCATCGTCGGTTGCGTGGCGACAAGTTTTTGCAGGATTGCAATCGCTTTGTCGTTTTTCTGCAGGTTGGAATAGTAGAGCGCCATTTGCATCTGCAATTCAGCGTCGTTGGGCGCGGCGGCGACCAGTTCCTCGGCGACCTTCACCGTGTCCTCGATGCGATTGTAGTTTTGCAAAACAGAAAGGACATCGCGTTTAAGGTCGAGATTCGCCGGTTGCTTCTTGGCACGCGCGCGGAACTCTTCAATGAATGCGTCTTCGCCGATACTCTGTTGCGCGACCGATGCCATGTATTGCAAAAGTTGCGGACGAAACTCGTTGAACGATCCCTGCCATGACGGCGTGCCGTAATAGCGCCCGTAATTTTGGCTGCCGTACATAAAACCGTATCCGATCATTTGCCGATTTCTCGGTTTGCCGGCGAGTTGTTTGACCTTCTTTTCCTTCGATTCCTCCTCTTTCTTTTGTTGTTCCGACGTCTCGCCGAGGTCGAGAATCGCGCGCAATTGCTTTAGTGCATCAACCTGTTGCTCCGCTTGCGCGAGCAATTGCGCGTAGTCGAAACGCCGTTTGAAATCGGTCGGGTCCATTTCGACGGCTTTGGCTTTGATCGCTATGGCTTCGTCGGTAAATCCCTGGCTGCGCAGCAATCCGGAAACGCGATCGGCGGCCTTCGGGTCTTTCGGCGAATCGGCGAGAATCCTGTTCCAGGTCGCCTTGGCTTTTTCCATGTCGCCGATGGTCGCATAAATTTCACCCAGATGTTGGTATTCCTGCGCGGTCGGCTTGCCGCTCATCGCGACGAGTTGTTCGTAATAATTTTTGACCTTCTCGAAATCCTGCGCTTCGTAGCCGGTGCGAATGAGCGACTTCAATGCCGCCGCGCGATCGTCCACGTTTTGCAACGCGTTCTCCAGCACCTCGACTGATTTGAAAATCTGGCCGGATTCCTTGTAAATAGCGGCGAGTTCTTCGTAAGCCGAAAGCTTCTTCGGCGTGTTGCGGATGCGGCGTGAGAATTCGTTGATTAACTCGTCCAATTGGCTTTGCTGAAGATAAATCCTCGAAAGATTCCCAACGGCTCCGAGCCGCGTGCTGTCCTCCTTCGAAACATCTAACATTTTGCGGTAAGCTTCTTGCGCTTCGCCGTAACGCTGCTCACCGCTAAGGACGTCGCCGTATTGACGATAGTAATCCGGCTCATTGGGCTCGAGCCGCAACGCAAAGCGATATTCGCCCAACGCTTTTTCAGTAAGCCGATACTGCTGATAAACCTGCGCAAGCATCAACCGCGCTTCGGGGTCCGATGGTGCGAGGCTAATGATTTGTTCGGCTGCGGCGATCGATTCGTCCTTCAAATCGAGGCTGAGATAGATATCGAGAAGTTCTTTCTGATAGATGCGCGCGCGATTTTTGTCTTTGTCGAGGAGTGCCTTAAAAGTCTCAATCGCCTGGTCGTTCAGTTTCGCCGATTTGTATAGGCCAGCCAGACTGCGCAGATGCTCGACGTTGTTCGGGTCGGCCTGGCGTCGATGCTCGTAGAGCGCGATTGCTTTTTCTTTCTGCCCCGAACGTTCGTAAAGCCGCGCCAATTGCGCGAGCGTCTTTTCGTTTTCAGGATGCGCGTCGACTTCCTTTTCCCATTCCGCTTGTTTTGTTGCGAGCACGCCAAGTTCGCGCCAGGCGTCCAGCCGGCCGGTTTCGCCCTGCAACATCATGAATTCGTTCTTGTCCTGGGTTGTGAGAGCTTCAAATTCCGATGCCGCCTCCTCGTATTTCTTTTGCCGCATCAACAATTTTGCGAGCGCGAGATGACTGTCCTGATTGGCCGAATCCTTTTCAACCGCGGCGCGCCGAAGCTTGGCGGCTTCATCGAGCTTCTGGTTGGATTCAAGAATTGAAGCGACCTCGGCGTAATCCTCAACTTTGCTCGTTTTGTCGTCGATGATCGACAGCCACAGTTTGATCGCCTCCGCCTCTTCGCCCTTGCTGTATTTCAAAGACGCCAGCCGTTCGAGCCAATCCTTGTTTCTGGTCACGGCTACCGCCTGTTGATAGGTGGCGATGGCTTCGTCTGGGAAATCATAACTTTCAAACCATCCCGCCAACGTCGCAAGTCTCTCCCCTGTGGGGTTGGCCTGGATGGTGCGTCGCCAAGTCTCCTTCGCTTTTTCCGGTTGGGCCGCGCGCAAATAATATTCACCGAGCCGACGGACATAGTCTGTGTCGGAAGGCGAAAGTTCGATCAGTTTTTCAAACGTGGCCACGATATCATTGGTGCGGCCAATACGCGTGTAGAGGGTGAGCATTTTCTCATAAGTTTCGGTGCTGCGCGGATTGCGTTCCAGAATCGCGTGAAATTGCTTGTCTGCCTCGTCAAACTTCGACATGCGCGAATACGTTTCGGCGAGAAGATCGCGGAACTCTTCGTCACCCGGATTTTGGTCGAGGCGCGCGTTGATGTATTTAATCAGTCCGGCGAGATCGCCGATGTCCTGGTAGACACCGACCAGCCGCAGTTTCAAATCTTCAAATAACCAATTGCCCGGCGAGACAAGCCCGAGCGCTTGTTCGTAAGTCGCAATCGCATCGGGAAATTTCTCCTGCAATACCTGGCATTGCCCAATCGATCGCAATGCACGACAGCGGCGATAAGGATCTTCTTTCGAGACTTCGACTATCTGTTGATAGGTGACAATCGCGTTGGTCCACATGCGATTGTCCTCGTAGATTTCCGCTAGTTCGAGCTGCGAAAAAATCTCGTTCGGGTTTTGCTCAGTGATCCGCTTCCAGCTTTCGATCGCCTGGTCGCGTTTGCCCTGGCGCAAATATATATTGCCGAGAATCCGGCAAACCGATGAGCGTTGGTCCAGGTCAGCGAGTGTATCCAGGGCGGAACTGAGTAACTTCGCCGCTTTGTCGTCGTCACCGGCCTTATAATAGAGCGTGCCGAGCAATACTTTGAATTGGGGCCGCGCCTCGCCTTTGGCGCCGGCGCTTTCGAAAGCAGAGATGGCATTCGTCAATTTAAACTGCCGATCGTAAATTTGCCCCAGCAGCAGCAGCGCCGACAAACTGTCTTCACCGTTCGTTTTCGGGTTGAGCGCGGTGACCCATTTG
>JAICXV010000037.1 GCA_025934545.1 Verrucomicrobiia bacterium | reverse complement strand
GTTGGAAAACGTGATGCCGGAAGTCAAAACAACAATCGTTGAGGCCGCTCGCCAAACCCAAACCGGCCATCGGCTCGATGCGTTCTTCGGGACACCGGTCTGGCGCGAATCCACCGATCATCAAGCGGCCATCGTTTACGGGTTGGAATTTCGAAGCGCCGTACTCAGGCGCGGATTTCCGTTTACCTTCCGCGTCACTCCTCAAGGTCAGGTTTCTCGCGAACCGCTGCGGGCTGCTGACGCAAACTGAACGCGTACATTTGCCGGCGACTGCGGGGCAGGGTGATCCTGTTTTTGCCTTCGCGTTTACTTTGGAACAGACATTCATCCGCGGCGGCGAGCAAACCTTCTTCATCTTTGGCATCGTGCGGAAAAGTCGCCATTCCAAATGACGCCGTCACGCGCACGAACAATTCTTCTTTATCCAAAAATTCCGTCTCACTGATGGCTTCGCGCATCGCTTCGACTTTCAACGACGCTGCTGCTTTGTCCTGCCCCGGGAGAATCACGACAAATTCGTCACCGCCATAACGAACGATGCGGTCTTCGGGATCCAGCACGCGATTGACTGCCTGCGCGATTTCACGAAGCGTTTTGCTGCCCATTTGATGGCCGTAGGTGTCGACCGCTTCTTTGAAATTATCGACATCGAAAAATACCAATGACAACCGTTTGCCGCGCAGTTTCGGCTGGCCAAAAAACCTGTCCATGTAGCGACGCAAATAGCGCGTGTTGTGAAAACCCGTCACGTCGTCGGTGACCGACAATCTCGTGACCGTGTCGTGTTCCTTTTTATATTCGAGCGAAAGCTCCCGATGCCGCAGAAGGTTTTTTAGCCGCGCCAGCACTTCCGTGCGATGAATTGGATTAACAATAACGTCATCGACCACCTTGCCTAACGCGTGCACTGGAATGTTTCCCTTGCGACGGACCGTCAACAGGACAAATGGGAGGAAGACCGGCGCTTCGGATTCACGGCGCTTGCGGACTTTCGAACGCAATCGCCGCAGCATCGGCCCGTCTATGATGGCGAGATCAAAATCCTGTTTGAGGCGCTGATAGAGCCGTTCGTTTGGATTGTCTCCTGATTCTGTCGCATCGATTTCTTCGGGCACCAATTCAAAATCTTTCTCCAGGCCCGTTTCGAGTGCCTGGCGATTTCGTTTATTGCGGATGAGCAGCAGTATTCGATACATCACCACGGGCAGGCGGGGGCGCGACTACCCGCCCTAATGTAGCCCGTAAATGGAATAAAACAAAATCTCGCCATGATTTGCCGCACTACGGTAATACTAGCCGCGCCACTTATGGATTGATTACGTGAATCGCGCGCGCACATCGGCACCAGCAAAAGCGGGCAACCCCACGCTCGCGCGCAAAGTCCACGATGACATCAGCCAAAAACTGACGGTGCTTGGCCTGGAACTCGCTGTTTTAGAAATGAAAATACCGAAAGCCAACCGCACGTTGAGCTCTAAGGTCAAACAGTTGTCGCAGTTAACCACGGAAATTGCCGTGTCCGTCCGCGAAGTCATGGAAGTGTTGTCCTCCAAAACCAAATAGTATGCGCATCCTCATCACTGATGACCACGCCTTGATTCGAATGGGTTTGAAGCAACTCATCCAGGCCGGATTTGGGCGCGCCGTCCTTGGCGAAGCATCCAACGCGGCGGAGGCCTTGCAGCAAATCAGCGATAAAGAATGGGACATCGTCATCCTCGACATCACCATGCCCGGACGCAGCGGCGTCGATATTCTGCGCGACATCAAAATGCTCCGCCCGAAATTGCCCGTGCTGATTTTGACCGCCTGTTCGGAAGACCAATTTGCCATGCGCGTGTTGAAAGTGGGCGCAGCTGGTTTCGTTCGCAAAGAAATGGCGCCGACCGAACTCATCACCGCGATCAAGAAAGTCGTGGCCGGCGGAAAATACATCAGCCAATCTTTGGCCGAAAAGCTGGCCACGCATTTGCAGGAGGATACCCAGGCGCCTGCTCATGAATCATTGTCCGATCGCGAATACGAAGTGATGCGGCTGCTCTCCAAGGGAAATACGCCGACCGAAGTTTCAAAAATCCTGTCCTTAAGTGTGAAGACCGTCAGCACCTATCGCACGCGCATCCTCGAAAAATTGCATTTGCGCAGCAACGCGGAATTGACTTATTACGCGATTAAAAACGGCTTGGTCGAATAACCGCTCGATTACGCCTTCGGCAGTTCCACCCAAAATTTGCTCCCTTTGTCAGGTTCGGATTCAACTCCTGTCTGCCCGCCCATTCGTTGAACTCCTTTTTGCACGATGGCCAGCCCGATGCCTGTCCCTGGATAGCGATTGCCGGAATGCAGACGCTCGAAAATCCGATAGATGCGATCCTGAAATTGCGATTGAATCCCAATGCCGTTGTCTTCCACGACAATTCGCGCGAACCCCGCAGTGCTTGCTGCTCCGGCATAAATCTTCACTTTCGGCGGCCGCGCCGGATCCACAAATTTCACTGCGTTCCCGATGAGGTTCGTCAACACCTGCTCGAAGGTTGTGCGATGACCTATAATCGCGGGCAGGCCGGGCGCGATCTCCACCGTCGCACGCGTCGCTTCAATTTCCGGCCCAAGATTTCTGACGACTTGTTTTATCACCTCGTCGCTTTGGACCGGCGCTAACGGAAGTTCATCGTGCGCAAGTCGGCCGTAACTCATCAGGTCATTAATTAATGCGTCCATCTGGCGCACCGAGCGGACAATATCCTGGGCAATGCGGCGTCCGCTTTCATCGAACTTTGATTCGTGATCTTCCAGCAGAATTTCCGTCATGCCTTGAATGGAGCGCAAGGGCGCACGCAGGTCGTGCGCGATGCTGTAAGACAAGCCTTCGAGAGATTTGTTGAGCTCCTCGAGGCGGGACGTGCGGTCGGCCACGCGCTGTTCGAGCGACACCGTGTAAGCCTGCAACTGCGCTTGCGCCTGTTCAATGGCCCGTTCGGCAGCTTTTTCTGCGGTGATGTCGCGCGCGATCTTCGATGCGCCGACAATATTCCCTTCGTCATCGAAAATCGGGGAAATGGTTAGCGAGATATTGACCAATCGCCCGTCTTTTGCCACGCGAACGGTTTCAAAATGATCGACGCGTTCGCCGCGACGCAGCCGCGTGATGATCGCCGGCTCTTCGTTTTGGCGGTCAGGCGGAATGATCAATGTGATATGTTTGCCTACCGCTTCTTTGGCGGTGTAACCAAAAATACGCTCCGCACTTTTGTTCCAACTCGTGATAACGCCGTCGAGACTTTTACTAATAATTGCATCGTCGGACGTTTCAATAATCGCGGCCAGCCGCCGTTGCGCGATCGCTGCGTGCCGCGCTTCGGTAACATCGTGAAAAACCAGCACGACCCCAATTAATCGCTGGGACGCATCGCGGATGGGCGCTGCGCTGTCATCGATGGCATACTCCTTGCCGCCACGAGCGCGCAAAATAGTGTGATTGGCCAGGCCCACGACTTGGCCATGCTGCAAAACTTTTTCAACCGGATTCTCAACTTTGTTGTGTGTCAACTCGTTGATGATGTCGAACACCTCCGGCAACGGTTTGGATAATGCCTCACTCTGTGTCCAGCCGGTCAAATGCTCGGCTACCGGGTTCATGAAAGTGACGTTGCCTCGCGGATCGGCGGCGATGACCGCATCGCCGATGCTGCTGAGCGTGACACGATACCATTCGTTGCTGGTGCGAATGATTTCCTCGGCGTGCTTTTGCGCAGTGATATCGCGGGAAATTTTTGAAACGCCGACGACTCGGCCTTGAGGATCGCGAATCGGCGATACGGTCAAAGAGACTTCGACCAAAGCACCGTCTTTGCGCTGGCGAATACTTTCGTAGTGTTGGACACGCTCACCTGTGGCAACGCGTTCGATGATCCCAACTTCTTCGTTTTTGCGAACCGACGGAATCAGCAGCGAAACATTTTGGCCGACCGCTTCTTCGGTCGTGTACCCAAAAATCTTTTCCGCCGCTCTATTCCAGCTCGTTATCGTTCCGTCGAGAGCCATCCCGATAATGGCGTCGTCACAGGAATCGACGATAGCCGCCAGCCGCGAGGCGGCCAACCAGACACTTCTTTCCTCCTTCGGATCGGGCATAAACTAAAAAAACTGGTAATCAGCTCACGCAAGCTCGAACTATAATGGCGTTTGTCTCTCGCGCCAATTTGTTGGCCGACCATCCTCAACATTTGCGTTCCAGAAAGCAAGTAACCGACACTCCGAAAACCCCTGCTTGCAACATCGGGGAGACCCCTGAGATGTCAAGTTTGGCTAAATGGTCGGTGGATTAGGAAGCACTGTTGAACAACCGTTGTTTGAGCGCTTTGAGACTGCGGGTCGGATGGCGCGCGGCAATGCGATGGATCGCGTGCTTCGGCGTCTCGGACGTATTCACCCCAAACCGCGTGGTGCAGGCGCTCTGATACCCAGCTTCAATGACAACATCGCGAATCGCATCGTTCCAATTCCCGTACGGATAACAGAAATGAATCACCGGCGCCGCGAACATATCTTCAAGTTTCTTTTTACTGCTGAAGATTTCTTCGCGCGCGTCACGAACGGAAAGCCGGGTCAAGCTGGCATGGGTCATTGATTGCGATCCGATTTCGTGCCCGGCTGACAGCCACTCGCGCACCTGGAAGGCGTCCATCAACGGCTCCGGCACTTCGCCATCGCGTAACTCCCATTCATTAAATTTGCCCAGGAAATTTGGGACGAGAAATTGAATCGCGCGAAAACCTGCGTTGCACAGCGGACGCAAGCCATTGTCCAACACACTGCGAAATCCGCTGTCGAAGGTAAACACGACTTTGTTGGAAAGCGCCGCCGTCGCGCTCGTCAATTCACTCAACCCTGCGGTGGTAAACCCTGCGTTTTTGAGTTCCTGCACGTGCCTCTCGAATTGTTCCGGATTCACATACAACCCCCGGAGTCGGACGCCGCGCGGACGTTTAGCCACTTTGTGATACATCAATACCGGTGTGCCCGTCTGAAAAAATTCGCGGAAGGGTTCTACACTATCAAAACAAGTCGGCAAACGCTCTGACATTGCCTTTGATGTAACACAGCTTTGCTGGCGCGACAAAGCGGAATCGCCTGCGATGATTTCTATGCGAACAGTCGCGCGGTCACCGTCATGCCGCATTTGTCCGGTCATTGCAGCATCTTCAAGACATTTTCCAGGCGCGCTTTCGCTGCCGAAACATCCGGGTCATTGCTGTTCGCCAGATTTTTCTTTTCGAACGGATCGTTGCCGATATCGAAAATACTGCCGTCCTGATGCAACATAAAGCGTCCGTCCCGCGCCATCTTTTTACGCCCAAGCTGGCTGAAAACCCATTGCCGCGCCGACGCCGTTTGCGTGGTCAATTGTGGCGCAAAACTTTTCCCGTCCAACGTCACCTTCGGCAACGGTGCGCCGCCCAATTCGGCAATCGTCGGGAGAACATCGCTGAAATCGATCAAATCATCTTTGACCTGTGTCGGTTTGATCGTGCCGCGCCAGCTCGCAATCAACGGAACGTGCGTGCCGAATTCCGTCATGCTGCCCTTGCCGCCCTGGACGGTCACATCGCCGAGCTTTGAAAAAACGCTGTGGTCCGTGCCGTTGTCGCCCGTGAAAAAAATCACCGTGTTATCGCGCAACCCAAGTTCATCCAATGACGCGACGAGTTTGCCGACGGTCTTGTCCATGTAATTGACCATCCCCGGAAACCATTTCGTCGCGCGTCGTTGCCTCGCGTCTGGGCCCGTCGGGCCGCCGTCTTTGCCGCGCTTTTGCGCTTTGGTTGCATTTGCAGAATCCGGTGTTGGCGTGTGGGGTTCGTGCACTAGCACCATCGGGTAATAAACGAAGAACGGTTCTTCGCGATGGCGCTTGATGAAATCGATGAGGAAATCGCAGAAGATGTCTTCACCATATGGCTTGGGAAGATTTTTTTGCTCCTTCCCGTTTTGCCAAATCGACGGCTCCCAATAACGCGACGTCCGTTTGCCGTTGAGTTCCCAGCTCCAACAACAATATTCGTCGAACCCGCAACGGTTCACGTGATCGGGATGATCCGGGAAATGGCACAGTTGCCATTTTCCGGCGAGCGCAGTTGTGTAACCGGCCGATTTCATGACGTGCCCGAACGTTCGTTCCTTGTCCGGATCGAAATACTCCATTGCATCATCGCCGCGCCCGATCAGGTTGAGCCAACCCGTGCGAAAACCGTAACGGCCGGTCATTAGCTCAACGCGCGACGGCGAACAAAGCGGTGTCGCATAGGCATTGCGAAAACGAATTCCCGACGCGGCCAGCGCATCAAGGTTCGGCGTTTTGTAAGACGTGCCGCCGTAACAGTTGAGACATTCGTAACCGAGATCGTCGCAAAGAATAAAAATGACGTTCGGCTTTTTGGCCGCGCTCACAGTCAGCGCAATGCCAAGGCACAAAACAAATGTAATCAGGCGATGCATGGATGTTTACCAAGACGTTTAACGGGCGTTATTGGTTTCCGGCAACTTCCGCGGGTTGATACCATTCACCGCGCAGCCAATCCGCGAGCAACGCGATCGACTGCGCATCAAGAATTTTCTCCTCGGCGAACGCCGGCATGCGGTCGTTGTCGTCGCCATAATAGCGCGCCGATTTTGGATTGCTGATCATGCCGGTCAACCACTCGCGCGAGCCCCAGCCCGTCAAATCGGGCCCGGACGCGTCAGCGTCTTTGGAATGGAATTGGTGACATTCAGCACAACCGATCTGGTCTTTGAACGCCACCTTGCCCGCTTCAATTTGCGTCGTGCTCGCAGCATCCAATTGCTTTTGCGATTTCAATCCGGCCTCAGCGGAAATGGCCATGAGGACATTTGTCAATTGCGCCTTTTGCTCTGGCGTAAATGCCCGGACCTTTTTGGTCACGAACTTCACCATCTTTCCATTCTTGAATTTTGTGCCGCCGAAATAATGCGCGCCGCTCACCTGGTCTGGATCCAGCAAACCGCCGACCCATTCGCGCGAACCAAAACCTTTCAAGTCGCTCGCCGTTGGTGCGTCTTTCAATTTCAATCCAGTGCCGTCGTGCCCATCGAATCGGTGGCAGCTTGCGCAATATTTCGCAAACAGTTTCGGCCCTTGCGTGAACGGATCAGTTCGAAGCAATGTGATTGCGCCCGTGGGCGGGATTCCTTGCGGCGAATTCGCGAGGTCTTTGATTCGATCCGCCGTTTCGACCGCTTGCTGTTTCGCGACAACAATCTCCGGTCGATTGCGATCTTCGCGTATCGCAAGCCACGTCAGCACCGCCGCTCCGGCGATTAGAAAACAAAGAAACCCAACGTTAAACCGGTGGCCCCTGCGACTGTTGCCAAACAGCGGCATCAAAAACAGCACGAGCATGATCACTCCCGGGATCACAATCGCGCCGAACACTTCCGTGCCGCCCGGGAAATATTTCAGAAACTGGAACAAGAACAGGAAGTACCATTCCGGCCGCGCCGCAGAAAAATTGTCCGACGGATCAGCCGGCGGTCCCAGTTCCGCGCCGTGATTCATTAAAACCAACACCATCACCGCGCCCATGATGGCGAGACATGCGACCGCATCCATCAATAGTTGGTCGGGCCAAAACGTCGCGTCCCGTTTGCGCAAAGGTTTCTTTGCCGTAATCCCGTGACGCCGAAACAGCGCAACATGCCACGCGATCAACGCGACGCACGTAAACGGAATCACCCCTGCGTGCAGCGCGAAAAATCGCGTGAGCGTGTGATGCCCATAATCCGCGCCGCCAATGATGACCTTTTGCAACCCTGGCCCGACGATTGGCGTGATTGCCGCAATGTTCGTTGCAACCTTCGTTGCCCAATAACCTTTCTGGTCCCAAGGCAAAAGATAACCGGTCAACGACAGCGCCAACACGAGCGTCAGGAGCACGAGCCCCATCCAAAAATTCATTTCGCGCGGCGCTTTATACGCGCCATCGATCACCACCTGCATCAAGTGCAGCACGAGCAAAATGTTCATCGCTTGCGCGACGTAATGATGAATGCCGCGCAAAACCCAACCTCCGGCCATGTGGTTTTGGATATAGAAAACGCTTTCCCACGCCGTTTGCGAACTCGGCGAATACGCCATCCACAACGCGCAACCCGTGATGATCTGGACCAGAAACGTGAACGTCAGCGTGCTGCCCCAGATGTAACGCCAGCGCGCGCCACCGGGAATGTTTTCGAACAACGCCTCGCGGCTCATCTGCCGAAACCCAATGCGGCGGTCCAGCCAATCAAAGTAACGCGAGCCTTCCACCGGCGGTGGTTTTGCCGTGTCGTTCTCATGAGCTGGGCCAGGATGCTGGCTCATGCCGGGATTTTATCGCGCGTGCCGGCGCGGAAGTTTTGGAAAGCCACCCAGATTTCACCGTCACGAATTTCCACTTTCAACGAATCCATCGCGCGCGGTGCCGGACTCTTCGGATCGAGAATCGTCCCGTCGAGCGAGAATTCACTGTTGTGCAACGGGCACAGGAAACATTTGTTCGCAGCGTTGTAATCCACAAAACCGCCCGCGTGCGGACAAACCACATTCAACGCCTCAACTTTGTCGTCGCCGGTGCGGCGAAGGTAGACCGCGCCGATTGGCGTATTCGGATATTTGTTCCATGCGTCCGTTCGATCGGCTACGACCGCGAACTTGCGCGGGGTGCCGTCAATAGGAACCGCGTTTAACGATGCGACCCGCACCAGCCTTTCGCCTTTTCCGCTTCGCCGTAATGGATCGAGCAACACCGAAATCGCAACGCCAATCGGCGCAAGGATGGCCGCCATACCGACGACAATCGTCAGCGTTTTCTTGAAAAACTCGCGCCGGCCCGGGCGATCCGTCGTCGCACACCCGCAGTGGGTGTGTGCGTGGGATGGTTCGGGCTCATGGCTCATACAAGGTCGCAAAGCATACGCACGGACGATACCGCACGCAATATGTAGCTCTAATCGTCATCACGACCGATAGTGATTTCCGTTGTGACCATGTGATGATCCGAAAGGCCTTCCACAAACCCGTCTTGAACGACTGCAAAAGCGTGCGATTGAAATTCCGGTTGTGAGGCCGGAACAAGGACGCGGTCAAATGGAGCTGGTGGATAACGTCTGGATTTCTCCGTGACGAGATCTTGCGGGTTCAAATCGACAAATCCGGCCGCTTCGTACGTTGAAATAGAATCTTCCGTGTGTTTCATCGTATTGAAATCACCAATTATAATGATGTCGCGCTCGACATCTTTGTTCCCACGAAAATGTTCTTCAACTTTCGGCAGCGCGGCAACCAACGTCCTCGCCTCTTCATTACGATGCGCCACAGTCGTCTTGCCACCAATATTTGACTTCATGTGGACGGGGATTAAAACAAAATCGGTTTTGCCTTTGCCGGTCGAAAACTGCGTCGCGTATGGTGCACGGTCCCATTTCTTCAAGTGGGCCGAACTATCCGCATGATCCACCGGAATTTCGAACGACTCACTCGCCGTAACAACATCCGCGTTCCACATCAAACCCGTGTTCTGCCCGCGTTCCGTGTGCGAATCGAACATCCGATATTGCCAATGCGCGCCATTGGTCGAAAGCAATGCGACCGTTTGTTCGAGGATAATATTTTTAAGCGTGCCCGGTTGCGTCTCACAAATTTCTTCCAGGCCGAGAACCTGGGCATGGCCGT
>JAICXV010000116.1 GCA_025934545.1 Verrucomicrobiia bacterium | reverse complement strand
GATCGACGCCGTATTCGCACGTGGTTCGGAGGCTGTAGGCAAATGGATACACTCACATGGATGGGAGCGAACCGACCGCTATAACAGCAATTTTAACGGAGCGGCCATTGTGCGGGAATATGAGCGCGTATGGCAGCGAGAGTTCCCTATTTATTTTGAATCCGATATCTATGCAATCCTCGGAGGTTGGCATTTTCCGATGGCGGATGATGACTGGCACGATTTGCTCGATGATCAGTTGATGGTGTTCACGATACGCGGTTCTGAGCCATGGATCGAGGCTTGGCGGACAAAGACGGATCAATTCAAAGTAATTCAGCGGATTACGTAGCCAATCACCGGTCACTTACGTCCTAACATTGAACGCTCGTGCCGAAACGAGCATAATAAATCCTTTAATGCATTCCGCGCGCAAATTTTTGGGATTGGTGGTCGTGTCGCTGGCGCTCGCCAGCGCACATGCCTGGGGCCATCAGGCCAACGATAGTTGGTTGACCTTTTCCGTTTCCAATAGCGCCGTCACGGGACAGTGGGACATTTCTGTTTCGGATTTGGATACGGCGCTCGGCCTGGACGACAACGATGATGGCACTATTTCACAGGAGGAATTGGCCACCCATAACGATGCGATCCTGGCTTTCGTCATGCCGCATTTGAAAGTGCAGGCGGATGGCGTTGCGAAGCAAATCCATGTCACTGGCAGAAAAATCGAAAATCATCTAAACGGCGTTTATGTCGGATTGCCTTTTGAATTGGAAAACCAAACCACCCTGCCCCAAACGCTGCAAGTCACCTGCGATCTCTTCTACGATCTCAACCCAAAGTTTTTGAATCGCGTTTCAATTGACGCAAACGGCCAGCAGCGAAGCATCACATTAACCAGCGACGCCCCGACGCAAATATTCGATTTGTCCCGACCGAAATTGGCCGCGCAGTTTTTCGCGTTTGTGCGCGAAGGCGTTTGGCATATCTGGAGCGGCTTCGATCACATCCTGTTTTTGCTGGCGTTACTGTTGCCGTCGGTTTTGTGGCGACAACAAAACGGCTGGCAGCCGGTCGGTGAATTTCGCAAAGCGCTGACAAACGTCGTCAAGATCGTCACCGCTTTTACCGTCGCGCACTCCATCACACTTTCGCTGGCCACACTTGGAATTGTCCAATTGCCCTCGCGCTTAACCGAGTCGGCCATTGCGGCATCAGTGGTGATTGCCGCTGCCAATAATATTTTCCCATTATTCACCAAACGCGAATGGATGGTGGCTTTTGGTTTCGGATTGATTCATGGTTTTGGCTTCGCCAGCGGCTTGAGCGATATGGGCATCACGCGCGAAAACCTTGCCGTGACGGTGCTCGGTTTTAATCTTGGGGTGGAAGTGGGGCAACTGGCGATTGTCTCGGTTTTTTTGCCGGTTGCCTATGCGTTGCGCGCGAGTTGGGCGTATCCACGAATTGTTTTGGCCGGCGGATCGTGCGGAATCGTTTTGATTGCCGCGGTCTGGCTGGTGGAACGGGCGCTTAATCTTAAATTGATGCCTTTTTAGCCACAGATGAAACACGGATGGACCACAAATTTTATGACAAAAATTAAGCTATTGAGCGGTGTTTTAATTTTGCAAAGCCTTTGCGCACTTGCAGACATCAAACCATATTTGCTCACGCCGAAGACCACGTACGACACACAGCCGACGATGTGCGAAACATCCGACGGTACGGTCTGGACTGGCTACGTCGGCTATCACCATCCGGAAGGCGACGCGGTCATGGTCGTTTCAAAAAAGGACGGAAAATGGTCCGCGCCGGAACAGGTCAATAAACACCGCACCCAAATCGTGCGACCGACCCTGGCGAAGCTAAAGTCGTCGATTTGCGCGTTGTGGACGGAAAGCGGCGACGGCCTTGCTGCGATCATGTTTTCCGAACGCACCGGTGGAACATGGACCGAGCCGGTCGTGATCTCTTCGGGGAAATACGCGTCGCAAAATCAGGAAGTCGCGGTCGATAGCAACGGCAAGCTCGCCGTGGTCTGGCAGGAATTTCGCGACGGACAGTATGACATCGTCATGCGAACTTTGGCCGACGGAAACTGGAGCGACGAAGTTGCACTAACCCACGACAAGTATGATGATTGGGATCCCGCCGTCGTTTACGATTCGAAAAACCAACTTTGGCTCGCGTGGACCAGCTATCGCGAGGGCGATTACGACTTGTTCGTTAAAAGTGGTGATGTCGCAAATGCACGAGAGATCCGTCTGGGTGCCCGCGGTGAATACGATTTGCACGCTTCGATCGCGGCGGACAAGGACGGCCGCGTCTGGCTGGTCTGGGATTCGGTAAAAGTGCCGCGCCACGGCGAATCCGGCAACATGACGATTACCGGCGCGAATCTGAAGAAGCGCCCTACCGAAAAAATGAATGATCCAGAAAACCCGAACCAGAAACCGCTCGTTGCGCGCGTGCGCATGGCCGTATTGGACGACGGCAAATTTCTGACGCTGCCGAATACACCAAAATCTTTGCAGCCACCGGATGACTATAAATTGGCGCACACCGCCGTGCCTCGCATCTCGGTTGACGGAAATAATACGGTTTGGGTCGCCTACCGCGCATTAATCAAGCAGAAGGCACCGAACGCGACCGAGGAAAAACCGGGCGCCAAAGGCAAAGGTAAAAAAGGCAAAAAGGGCGCAAACAAACAGGCTAACGACAAGATTCGCGGACCCTATTGGTGGGACGTTTTTGTGCAATCGTTCCGCGACGGAAAATGGAGCGCGCCACAACTCCTGCCTTCCAGCGACGGCAACCTCGAGGAAGTCGCACTGCTCCCAGCTTCCAATGGCGTGCAAATCTCTTATGAAATGGAACATCGCCGACGGTTGTCTGCGCCGTTTTTTGCGCGCAAACCAGAAGTTTATCAGGATACCCAGGGCGAACCGGAAGATCATCACGGCGATTTCGGCCGTGTTTACGGATACAACGGCGACATCTATTACGCCAACCTGGAACGCTCAGCCGACGGCACGGCCGCCGCAACGAGTTTGATCCCGCGCAAGATCGTCGACGCAACCACCTATCCTCGCGTGTCGCGCGACGCAGCGCATTACGAAACGGAGATTCACGGCAAGAAATACACGTTGCTCTTCGGCGACCTCCACAAGCACTCAAATATTTCGCGGTGCAGCACTGGCAACGAACCGTCGCCGGATGATCACTACAAATATTCGCACGACATCTGCCAATATGACTTTTTGTGCATGAGCGATCACGCCGAGCACACGACGGATTTTAATTGGTGGCGCATCCAGAAATTGGCCGACCTCTACAATGTGCCGGGCTGGTTTTCGGTATTATATGGCTACGAATGGACGGCGAGCTGGCCCATTGGGCATCATAATGTGATTTGGCCGGAGCGGCCTGTGCCGATTTTGCGCCATTCATTGGAAGGCACACGCACGACAGAAGAACTGTGGGCCGCACTCGACAAATTTGGACGCCCTGCTCTCACCATTCCGCATACCAGCGCCGACCCGCGCATGGGAACGCGTTTCGACAATCACAGCGATAAATACGAGCGCTTGATCGAAGTGTTTCAAGGCTGTCGCGGTTCTTACGAATACGATGGCTGCCCTCGTCAGCACGTGAATGCGACCGCGAAAAATTGTTTTGTGCAAGATGGGTTGGCCAAGGACTACCGCATGGGTTTCATTTGTTCGAGCGATCACGGCTGGTCGACCGCTTATGCGGTCGTTTATGCGACCGAAAATTCCCGCCAGGCCGCATTTAAAGGATTGGAGGATCGCCGTTGTTATGGTTCAACCACGTACGGTCTCGTCCTCGACACCCGCATGGGCGATCATTTCATGGGCGAAGAATTTTCCTTGGAAAAACCGACGGAGATTTCCATCTACGCGCGCGGCACTGCGCCGATTCGACAGGTCGAAATTTTCAGCGATCACAAATTGGTTCACGGCGAAGGCGACGTAAAAAATCCAATCAACCAGAAAGAAGTCCATCTCTCCTGGACGCCGCCCCTGCCCGAGCCCGGCAAGACTTCGTATTATTACGTGCGCGTGATTCAGGGCGATGACGAGATCGCATGGAGCAGCCCCTTTTGGGTCACCTCAAACGCGAAGGTCATCAAGACGTCGGCAAAATAAAACGCGGCGTCCTGTTTGGACGCCGCGATTGCGAAATTGTTTGAACCGTTCGAACCGGCGATCAACTGCCTTTCTTGAATTGATCCTTGTTAGCGTCGGCAGCAGCAAGGCTGGAATCGACCTTGGCGCGGAATTCGTTGTCAAACTCCTGAACGGTTGACAATGGCACTTCAACAACGGTCCCGGCGAGCACTTCGCCTTCCTCTCCTTTGCACGTGATGACGCGCATTTTAACAACGGTGTTTTCACTCAAATTTTTGAGCGCATCGTCCTGACCCGGTTCGAGGCGAAGAAGGTCGCCTTCCGTCACACTTCCCTGCTCTACCTTGAATGGTTTTGAAACGGGATAAACATGTTTCGCATCGGCCAGCACTTTAGCTACGTCTGCCGTGGCGACCTCCTTCTCACCGGATTCAGCAGCTTGCTTTTTCTCGGTTATCGTCGCCTCAACCTGGACACGAAGTTGTTCCTTGGTTTCGGTATCAATCGGGGTGCCATTGTGTTGGCATTTGTCGGCGTTCGCCAACTTCGCTTCAGCGGCAGCCGCACGCCTCTCCGCTGCCGCTTGCGCCGCTTTGGCCTCGGCGATTTCAGCTTCTTCAGTTGCTTCGCGTGCCGCGGCGCGGGCTTTTTCGGCGTCCTCGCGCGCGAGACGTGCGTCTTCGCGAGCTTGTTCAGCGGTTTGTTCGGCGGCGTATTGATCGGCGACATAGTCAGCGATCATGTAGTCGGTGACCCAGTAAGATGGCGCCGGATAAACTTCGTAAACGCCGAAGTAATGCGGGTGATACGTATACCAACCCACGCGCTCCCAACCCCACGTGTAATGAAACGGATGCGCATTCACAACGCCGCTCGGTCCGTACCAAAACGGATCATACCAAATGACCGACGGCGAACGAACGAACACAACTGGCCGATAAACGTATCCGTATCGTCCAACCGCATAGTTACGGTTAATCGTCGTATGATTATTAATCACGGTCGTGTTATTGATCGTGATGTTGTTTTGCTGGATCACCACCGTCTTCGACACGGGTTTTCCAGAAGCGGGATCATACTTTACCGTTTCCGTCGAACGCGGCGTGGAACTGTCGCGGCCGTACGTCGTGTGGGTTTCCTCAACTTTTTTGCCATTTTGGTCTGTGACCGTCTGTGTTCTCGGATGATTTCGCGCATCGAATTGTGTGGTTTGGTGTGTTCCATCGGGCCGTTTCACAACCTCGCTTTGGACTCTACCGGTCGGACTTATATGCTGAGTACGTTGACTGCCATCCGGCTGGACGTGCGTGATCTGCGCCACGCGACCAGAAGCGGTAACATGCTGAATGCTTCCGTCATTGCTCTTGCGCGTTGTCAGAGTTGGCTGCCTCTGTGCCGGCAATTCCTTATGTGCGCCGTTCGAAAATGTCTCTGTCGTGCCGTTGTGCCCGGCACCTTGTTTCCCAACGTTGCCGTTGCGCTCACTATTGTCATTCCGCGAATTGAAGCGATTGCCATCTTCAGATTTGCCAGCATTACGTTCCGAGTTGCGGTTGTTTTCCGTTGTACTGGAACGCTGATTTTCTGAATTGTTATTCGACTCGCGAGGATTCGTCCGCGAGGCATTCGGATTATTGTAAGACGACGAGCTGCCGGCACCGGGCCGCGCAGCTGGCTGGGTGTAAGTAGATGGGTAGGCCGGACGCGAATTAGCAGGCGCCGCGGATCTGTTCTTGTCCTTATTTTTGTCGTCCGCCCGCAAACCGGGCGCGACTGCGAATGTAATCGCCAAGGCGAGAGAAATTCGACAGAGATTGTATTTAGTCATTTAAAGATTCCTTCCAAACAATTGTCACCGTGATGGGCTGTCCGTGACCGCAACTCGAACACATTTTCAGAGATAATTTTTCTGCGGCCTCACCGCTGTTAATGAAACGCTCGTTTCGACAGGGATTTTCCGTGAACGCGGCTGAGTGAATCCCCGACGTCGAAACTTGTCAACTTGAAAACAGGCCCGGTCACTGCCCGCAACGCCATTACGGCGCGGATATTCCGCGGTAGAATAGCGCCGGGAATTGTGGCGCGTTGGTATCGACGAGTGTGAAGGGAGAAGGGTTTGTCGCAATCGGAAGCCAATCAATGAAATTACTGGAATATTGGATGACATAGTTCGAACCCGCGGAACCGATTAAGGTCACCTGGAACTGAGATCCGTCGAACGCAGCCGCACTAAAAGTGGGCGGCAAAGGCGCGGCGGCTACGATAAGTTGGTTCGTTCGCGCCGTGTTGCCAAAATTGTTCGCGAGATTATTGAACGAAATCACGTCAGAATAATTTCCAACGGCCAGGTCATTGGCCGCGTTATTTAAAGAAGCCGTGACCGTTGTCGCAGAAAATGCTGCCAACGTCCCGCTCGCCGGCGCGAGCGTCGACCACGCAGCTTTGTTAGCCGCGGACCAATTCATCGAGCTCGCGCCCAGGTTAGTTAAAGTAAAAGTGACGGACGGAGGCGAAAATGGTCCGTTCGCCCAGCCCGTTGACATTCCGCCCTGGGCCGGCAACACAGCCAATTGCGGTGCGTTATTGTTGAGCAAATCGGACAGGTCGGTTGCGTTAGCGGCATCGTTGAGATACGGCTTCACGTTGAAGATATTCTGCAACGTGCGCAGCAAGGAACTGTGCGTGTAATGAATTGCGTTGGCATAATTTTTCTTCGCCAACGGCGACATCACGATGCAGCCGATCGGTCCGTCACTAGTCCCCGCGCCTTCGTCCCAAACAATAACGACGAGCCCGCCATTGGTGTAGGCGCGAGAATTGAGAATCAACGGAAGATTATTCGCCAGCCAGGTGTCGCCGTGCAAGATTTTGTTCGTGGTCCCACAACCCGAACTGTTG
>JAICXV010000118.1 GCA_025934545.1 Verrucomicrobiia bacterium | reverse complement strand
GACCTCGCCGGTTTGGTTCGGTTTTGTTGCGTTGCTCAAACCGGAACTCGCGAAGCATCAAAAACCGTTTCTCAAATACTTATCGTCGTGCGGTGTCGAAAATCGACCGGTGGTTAGCGGCAATTTCACGCGGCAGCCGAGCCTGAAACTTGCCGGGGTGAAATGTAATCCGAAAGATTTCCCTGGTGCGGAAGCGATTAATCAACGCGGATTTTTCTTCGGTCTGCACACGGAGGAGTTGACGCAGAAGCGCATCCAAAGGCTCGCCGACCTGATGCTCGCGTACGATTTCAAGTAGTCGACCGCGTCACTATGAGCCAGCCCGGCCAACTTCAAATCGCCATTACGGGTGGGCGGGGCGTGCTCGGCCGCAGTTTGCAACAGGACTGGAGCGACGCGAACTGGCTGAAGTTTCCCGGTGACATCCGCAACGCGGAGGATGTTAAGAAATGGATTTGCGAACCGGCGAAACTGGATGCTGTTGTGCATTACGCCGCGCGCGTTCCTGTCGCCCAAGTCGAAGCTGATCCGGTCGCGGCTTTCAAAATTAATGTTGAAGGAACATTGAATCTGCTTGAGGCGATTCGCTCACGAGCTGATGCAAGTTCCATTTGGATTTTTCTCGGGTCGACATCGCACGTTTACGCTTCGAGCGACAAGCCCATTTCGGAGAATTCGCCGATTTCGCCGGTGACGCTTTACGGATTGACCAAGCTGCAAGCCGAGGAGTGGGGCCGTGTGTATCAGAACAAGTTTAAGCTCAATGTCTGCATCGGACGCATCTTCAGCTACAGCTCGCCTTTGCAGCCGAAGGAATATTTTATTCCAAGCCTGATCCAAAAGATTTCTAACGCGCCGAAGAATGCGAAGTTGGAAATTCCGGGGCTGCTTGGCACGCGCGATTTTTTGACGACGGACCAAATCAGCGCTGCCGTGCGGTTCCTATACGAAAAACGTGCGACCGGTATTTACAATATTGCTTCCGGGCATTCGCAACAGCTCCTGGAAATTGCAACCGCCGTCCGTCGGCGTCTGAAACGTTACGATGTTCAAATCGAAGCGTTGCCAACAGGGACGAATCATCTAAATGCAAATGTCGAAAAGCTTCGCGGCCTCGGTCTCAATCTTGCATTCAATCTCGATCGTCTGCTCGATCAGATGATTACTTGAGCGGTTTAACTTTGACGAAGGCCGTCTCGCGCAAATAGATCGGTTCGAGGTTTTCTCCAGAAATAAAATGCGTTTTTGTTGCGGCGAGGATTCCAAGGCTTGCGGCTTCGGGGAAAAGTTGGCGGCCACCAAATGCTTCTGCGTCAGGGCCAATTATTATAACGCCTTGTTCCTGCAACTGCCGGGCCTCGTGGGCAGGCACGATTCGCAACGGTTCGGTTTCTTTGTAAGCGGTGAGATCGATTTGGTATCGCCCGATGTAGAATTCTTCGCGTTGCGCGTCGACCGCTATTGCAATGTTTCCGAACGTTTTATTATGCCGAGCTTGCGCCGCGATGCATTCCACGCTGCTGATGCCGATTAACTTTATGTCTTTTGCTAATTGCCATCCTTGGGCCAAAGATATTGCGCCGCGAATTCCGGTATACGACCCGGGCCCGACGCCAACGGCAATGCAATCGATTTGTTCGCGTTGAACTTTGCTTTCACCCAGCGCCTGGTCGACAAGGTCAATGGCGGCGCGTCCTCCGATGGCAACGGCTTGGGAAAGGACGACGCCATTGTCGACAACGGCGACGCTTCGACGTTCTGAAGAAAACTCAACCGCCAAAATCTTCATAAGTTATTTCGCGGTCGGTTTCGTTGAGTTGATGAATGCGAACAAAACGTATTTTTGTGCAACTGTCGCGGCGTGGCTCGTTCCATCGTTCGATCCATTCAACAACGGTGACGCCCTCCGGGTCGACCAGGTATTGTTCCAAACCGGCGCCGATAACCTGTTGGCGTGTGTCGAGGCGATAAAGGTCGAGATGGAATAGTGGCAGACGTCCGCTGCGATATTCGTTCACGAGCGCAAACGTCGGCGACAAGATGCGTTCTTTGACGCCAAGGCCGCGCGCGATGCCTTTTGTGAGCTGAGTCTTCCCAGCGCCGAGGTCGCCAGACAAGCCGATAACCAACCCAAGAGTTGCTTCGCGTCCCCACGTTTCTCCCAACGCTTCAGTTTCCGTGGCGCTATGAGAAATGTGCGTAGCCATGGATGTTCAATTCGCGCACGCCATGTTGATCGCGGATCTTCAAGCCGGGCGTGGCGGTGATTTTGCCGATGCAGGTCAGGCGCGTTTGAGGGAATTGTTGTTTCCAACGGTCGAGCAGTTCGACTGCATCTTTGCTCGGCAAGGCAAATAAGAGTTCGAAATCTTCCCCGTCACTGAGCGCAGCGATCAGCGGCGTTTTGCCGTTTGGTTTCAACTTCGCGTGCAGCTTTGCCGCGCGGCTCACGGGAATCGACGCGGCGCGGATTTCTGCGCCGACTTTGCTTGCGCTTAAAATGTGCCGGAGGTCGCCCGCGAGCCCATCGCTCAAATCAATCATCGCGTGGAGCGAAAAATTTTCCATCAGCCAATGCGCTTCATTGATGCGCGGTTCGAATTGCAAATGTTTCTCGGCGATGGAGCCGCCAAGATCGCCGGTCACAAACAGCGCATCACCGGCCTTCGCGCCAGAGCGCATGGCGCATTTATCGCTCGCCACATCACCAAGCAGGGAAATTGAGATGAGCATGCGTTCCGGATTGGTCGTCGTTTCGCCGCCGACAATGGCCACATTGTAACGCCGCGCCAGAGCGTCCATCCCGTGATAAATTTTCTGCACGTAATCGACATCAAAAGTTTTTGGCAATGCAATCGTGACCAGCGCGGCAATGGGGCGTCCGGCCATCGCGGCAATGTCGCTTAAGCAACGTGCCAGCGCTTTGTGGCCAACGGATGCGGGATCAGCGCCGGACTCAAAGTGAATGCCTTCGACAACGGCGTCCGTTTTGAAAAGTAAATACCGGCCGGGCTGACCCGAATCAAGCACCGCGCAATCGTCGCCTGCGGTGGCAATAACCGACGAATTTGTCGGCAACGATTTTGTCAGTTTCGCAATGAGATCGAACTCGTTCACGCTGTGTTAATGGATCGGGCTGGGAGTAGGCAGGCCGCGGCTGGCTTCGTCTTGAAATACGAGGAGCAGGAAATTGGCGAAATTGAAAACGCTATGCGCAGCGATGGGCGCGAGGAGGTTGTCGGTCGATTCGTAAAGTAAAATCAATATCATCGCGAAAAACATGAGCGGCACGAAGGTCACCACGCTCATGTGAAATGCGGCGAAGAGCATTGACGTTCCGATAAAGGCAAAGCGCGGGAAGCCGATCTGCTTGATGCTCGTATATAGCAACCCGCGGAACAACATCTCTTCCACGATGGGCGCTCCAACGATAGCGATGATGGCGAGGAAAGCTCTTTGCGTGCTGGGCACTTCTGGTTTTTGCAATTCCTGGACGACGGTTTGCGCGACCGGCTGCATGTGCAAATGGAGCATGACCCACTCTGACATTACGATTAATTCTTGTGCGATGGGCAGGACGAGCATTCCAGCGAGCACGCCGAGAATGATGGCCAACGCGCTGTTGGGCCGCCCCACTCCGAACCCTTGCTTCCACGAAAGATGGTGTTCACGGAGAAAGAACGCGATCCAGATGACTGCTCCGAGTTGGAGAAACAATACGGAAGCGATGATGCCGACCATGCGGCGAGTATCTTCGTTCGCGACAATTTTCGAATGGAACACCAGCGCTGCGAGAATGTTGCCAAAGCACCAGGTGGCGAATATGCCCAGCAGCAGCCTGAAGACTGCTTCTCCGCTCCACGGTTTGTGTGACAACATCGCGCTAACGTAAACAGAGGCGCGCGTGTCAGCAAGCGGCTTAACTGAGGGGGCGAGAATTAATGTGATCGTCGTCCTTCGGCGGCGACGGAGCGCGGACTTGAGTCCGCTTCAGTGCACGGACACAACCAGTGCTCAATTAATTCAACGGTTTTAGAGAAGCTGAACTTGAAGCGGACTCAAGTCCGCGCGCCTATCAAACCGGACGTGCCCACTCAGGCCAGCCCGCGTTCGGCCAATCGCGCAAGTGTCCAGTCGTATTCCATCGCCAACTGATCGACGACGCTGCGGCTCTTCAATTCGTGCGGCATGACTTCCCACGTGTAGGTTTCCATTTCCAGATGCGAACACATCGACGGATCCTGCGCGAGAATGTCGAGCACGCCGGTCAGATGGTCGGCGGTGTTTTCGAGGACGCCGTCGCCGGTCCACGGCAACGGAACGTGAAAATGAACACGCCATTCATCAGCAGGCTCGCTGTTCAGCGCGTCCGGCAAATCGCGATAGCGCGTCAGCCTGTCATCGGCATTGCGGGCAATGACCTGATGCAAATAGGTGCTTTCAACAAACGGCGATAACGCGACGCGGGCGTCTTCGGAATCTTTTGCTTTTACGGCGGAACTGAGATGGAGCTTGCTCAGGCGGACGTTGTGCTTTTTCAGGAGAGCAATCGCCGGCGCTGGATCTTCATACTGCATCGCGATGTGACAAGTGTCGTAATTGACGCCGAGGTGCTCGTCGATTTTAGGATCGTTCTGGTGCTCGGCGCGAAGACGCTGAAAGAACATGCACGTCTCGTAAGTCGTTTCCCAAAGACATAATGGCTCGGGCTCGACGCCAAGATGCATGCGACGGCCGGTGAGGTCACTGACACGAGCGGCGTGCTCGACGGCTTTGAAAAGGTTGCTGCGAATGGCGCGAAGTTGTTCCGGAGTTTTGACGAATTCTTTAAACGAACCGGGCAACGTGCTGACGGAGCCTTCCATCTCGCCGGGCGCAATTTCGGCGAGAACATCGAAGAGAAGATTCGTGTAGTCGAGTCGTTCCGGTGAAGTCCAATCCGGGAGATAAACTTTTTCCTTCACCCCTTCGCCGTGAAAACGGCCTTCGGGAAATCCATTGATCGTAAAAACGTAACAGCCGTTTTTGTCGAGCCATTGGCGGAACTTCGCAATCTGGTTGTCGCGGCTCAATTCCCACGCCGCCTCGTGGCTCAACCGAAGGCCAATGCCGTAGCGCGCTTTCGGGCAGACACGCTTTTTGACCTCAAGCGTGATGCATTGTAACGAGGAGAAAGTCTCAGCCCAGGTTTGGCCGCGATGAACGTTCGTGCAATAGCCGAGATGGATGTTGCTCTTGAGTTGCATGCGGCGAGCTCATGGTAATTTAAATCGCGGCGTTTGCGATAAAAACTTGAGCGGGTTTTGATAAATCATCTTGTCGATGAAATCGGCGGAGTGCCCGCGTTTTTTCATTTCGAGGGCGGTGCGCGGAACGGCCAGCGGAACGCTGACGCCCCAGTCGCACGCGCTGTTCATCCATAAACGTTCGTCGCCATAAATATCAATCATGTCGATCGCGCGGGCGCTCGTGCATTTGGATTCCGGATACAAGGTCATGCCGGCCCAAAACCCGGAATCGAGCACGAGTTTAATGGTGTGTTCTTCGACATGATCGATGATAACGCGTTCAGGCTTGATTCGTTTGTCGTTTTTGAGCGCGTCGACAATCAGTCGCGTGCCTTTCAATTTGTCCTCAAGGTGCGGGGTGTGGATGAGGATGAGTTGATCGTGTTTCGCGGCGAGGTCGACGTGTTTTTCGAAAACGCGGAGTTCGTTTCGGCTGTTTTTATTGAGGCCGATTTCGCCAATGCCTAATACATTTGGCTTGTCCAAAAATTTTGGAATGATGTCGATGACTTCTTCGGCGAGCTTCACGTCTTCAGCTTCTTTGGGATTGATGCAAAGCCATGTGTAATGAGGTAGACCGAATTTGGCGGCGCGCGCCGGTTCGTGTTCCGTCAATTGGCAGAAGTAATCATAGAAACCGTCCACGGAACTGCGGTCGAATCCGGCCCAGAAGGCGGGTTCGCAAACGCACGCGCAACCAGCCATCGCCATAGCGGTGTAATCATCCGTCGTGCGGCTGACCATGTGCCCGTGTGGTTCGATGTAACGCATACTTTATTGGCGGTATGCGCCAGTGGCGCCTTTGACGGTTGCTTTCGCAAGGGGTTCGGTTGTGTGATCGCTCAAGCTCAGTAAAACTTTTTCGGCGCGATTGGGGCCTTCGGTTTGGAGCTCGTGCATTGCCTTGATGAAGGCGCGGAGGCGGAAGTCAGGTTCACCCGGCGCGCGGTCGAGACGGTCGAGAAAGGCGGCGATGTCGATGAGCTTCGCGCGCGCTTCCATGAAATAAAGGTCGAGCACTTGTTGACGTGTCATAACAGTTTTTGGAGCGCGGCATTCATGCCGCTTCCACTTAAGTTCGATTCAATACGTCAGAAAAAATTCAAAGTTAGTTCGCGACCGACGCTGAAGCGGGCTGAAGCCCGCGCTCCGTTATGCGGAAACGGTGGCCATCTCTTTTTCCGGTTCGACCCATTTGCCGTGTTCGCGAATCAAATCGACCAAGCGATCGACGGCTTCGGCTTCGGGAATGTTGAATTTGACCGCCGATTTGCCGACGTAGAGATTGATTTTGTTCGGCGCGCCGCCGACGTAACCGAAGTCCGCGTCCGCCATTTCGCCAGGTCCGTTCACGATGCAACCCATGATGGCGATTTTCACGCCTTTCAAATGTTGCGTGCGCTCTTTGATCTGCGCGGTGACGGTTTGCAAATTGAACAGGGTGCGGCCGCAACTGGGGCAGGCGACGTAGTCGGTCTTGAAACTGCGGCAACCGGCAGCTTGTAAAATATTAAAGGCTAGACGAAGGCTTTGGCCGCCGCCGGATTCGCCGCGCACTAATATCGCGTCGCCGATGCCATCAGCCAGCAACGAACCGATAACAACAGAGGCGCGGAGCAGGGCGATCTTGGGTTCCAATGGAACCGGTTCGAAAT
>JAICXV010000377.1 GCA_025934545.1 Verrucomicrobiia bacterium | reverse complement strand
TTCCGACAGTTCGGGCACTTGGACCGTGAACAGTTCATCCGCCGATAATCGCGTGACGTTCGCTTACGATTATTCGGCCATCGGCGTCCCAGCGGCTCCGAATTCGACCGGAACGACCAAAGGTTTGCGCATGGAAGCAAACCTGACTGCAGCCGCGGTCGCGGCGGTGAGCGTGTCTCCAAAGAACCAGTTGTTCGGCGGGAACTATCGTCTTCACTTTGATATGTGGATCAACGTCAATGGACCGTTGCTCGGACCAGCAACTGGAGGCGGAGCCGGTTCGACTGAAGCGCTGACCGCTGGAGTAGGGACGGCAGGAAATCGTGTCGAATGGAATGGAGCGGGCTCGACGGCGGACGGCGTTTATTTCTTCGCCGATGGCGATGGCGATGTTGCGGACACGTCCACCACGGTTGGCGACTTTGGCGCGTATATCGGAACCACGTTCGAAGGTCCATCAAGTGGAGTGTATGCGGCGGGAGGCCAATCGACGTCAGATCAAACGTCCGATTCGTATTATCAAAATGTTTTTCCAGGCGGACAAGCAGCGCCTTCCTTCCAACGAACCACTTACTCGCAAGAAACGGGAACGCTCGCAGCCGGCACGGTGGGTCTGGGCTGGCATGACGTCATCATCGATAAGAATGGCGCGTTGGTAAATTGGTACATTGATGGGCTGAAGATTGCCACGGTTTCGGCCGGGTCGATTACGGCGAGCAACATTTTTGTCGGTTACTGGGACCCGTTTGCGTCGACTTCAGACAATACGAACTTAAGTTTCGGCCTAGTCGACAATCTGCGCGTAGAGGTGCCGGCGATAGCGCCGTTCATCAGCGGCCAGCCGGCGTCGCAGACAGTTGCGCAAACGAGTAATGCGACACTGACAGTGACAGCAACGGGATTGCCAAATCCAAATTATCAATGGCGCTTTAACGGCACGACGATTGGTAACGCCACTGACAGCACTTACACAATCACCAACGCGCAGACGAACAACACCGGCAGTTACACCGTGGTCGTGACTAATGTGGCCGGCTCTGCAACCAGCGCTGCTGCAGTGGTCACTGTTGTCGTGCCACCATTCATTACCTCACAGCCAGCCTCACAGACCGTCAATTTGGGAGCCAATACCACTTTCCTCTTTACGGCCGATGGCAGTCAGCCGCTGAATTTTCAATGGGCCAAAGATGGCAACGTGATTGCGAATGCAACCGGCAATCGTCTGACCTTGAGCAATGTCCAGTTTACCGATGCCGGAAGCTACGTCGGCAGTGTTTATAATTCAGCGGGAACAAACAGCACGGCCAGCGCCTCTCTCAGTGTGGTGCAATTACAAACTTCCACATCCGGTTTTACGCCCGACGGCCAGTTTCAGCTCACGATTTCGGGAGCACCAGGGCCAAACTATACGATCGACGCTTCTACGAACTTGACCGACTGGTTCAACATCGCGATATTGAGTAACGACACCGGCACGATTCAATTTACTGACCCTGGCTCGACCAATTATACTCAGCTATTTTATCGCGTAGGAGCTCCGCGAAATTAGACAATCGAAACCAAAAGTGAATATGCTGATACAAAGGACGAAGGCTATCGGCATTGTGCTTTCACTCGCGCTAACGTTCACCGCGTCTGCTTCAAAACCCCTCGGTACCGATGTTTCGAGTTATCAACCGACCGTTGATTGGCTCAAGTGCAAGACCAACGGCATTGCCTTTGCCTACACAAAAGCGACGGAAGGCACTGGTTTTACAGACTCGACGATGGTCAATCACGTTAACGGTGCAAAGGCCCAAGGCATTCCAATCGGTCTTTATCATTATGCTCGCCCCGATTTGCATCCAAATATTACGGGCGCGAGCAGCGCGGATAGCGAGGCAGCCTATTTTTGGAATGTGGCCAGCCCTTACATCAAAAACGGCGGACAATATTTGATCCCAATGCTGGATTGGGAAGCGCCCGGCGTGACGAATACAGCTTTGAATCAAACGACGCTGTCGCAATGGGTCAATGAATGGTGCAATACGATTTCGAATAATGCCAAGGCCCAGGGCATTACAATGAAGGTGCTTGTTTATTCGGGCACGTGGTATTGCGCGCCGGGCTCGCCCTACAATGGCGGTCTGAACTCGACCGTGACGCAATGGCCCAATGCGATGTCCGGTTATCCGCTCAATCCAAACCCGCAAACCGGCGCACCCTCGACATCGCCGTGGGCAAGTTTCACCGTTTGGCAATATGCGGACACAAACTGGTCCGGTGGCGACGCCGATGTGTTCAACGGCACGACGAACCAAATGCTGCAAACGCTTGTTATCGGTGGAAACGGCGCTCCGATTCTGACCAACGATATCGATAGCGCGATCGTCAACGCTGGTTCCGACGCAACCTTCAGTGTCGGCGCGCTCGGCAATACACCGTTCACGTATCGTTTTTATTTCAACCAGTCGCTCATCGCTACGACAACGGCGAGCGATTATACACTGACGAACGCGCAGTTGGCCAATGCCGGCAATTATTATGTGACCATCAGCAATTCACTCGGCACGGCCACCAGTTCGACGGCGTATTTGTCGGTGATTACGCCACCGACGAACGCGCCGAGCGCCGTTTTACCGCCGACAGGCATCGTGGATTTCTATCCATGCCAGGGCACGCTAAAAGATGCTTGGAGTACCAACGATTATACGCCGCACGGCTTTGTTACTTACGCTGGCGGCCATCCCGGCCTTGCATTTCATCTCGATGGTTCGACGGCTTACCTGACGAACAACGCAGCCAGCATGAGCGTTCCATGGACTTTATCAGTCTGGGTGAACCGCCAAAATGCAGCGGGCGTTTCCGCAGGTTTGCTCAGTGACGGAAACACGGCGTTAAAGCTCGAACAATATAATGGCACGCGACAGGTCGGCCTGACCCAGTTCGGCGTCGGTGATTATACGTTTGGATATATCACGCCCCTTGGAACGTGGACGCATCTGGTATTCGTCGGGACCGCAGGCGGCACATCGCTTTATGCCAACGGCGTCTTGAAGTCGACCTTAACAAATGTCGTCGCGCTCCCACGCAAATATATGGGCGTCGACTACGTCGCTTCGAACGGCGCTATCCTCGACTACGCGCTGACGTCGTTGGATGAAATCATCATTTTCAATCGCGCCTTGAGCTCGTCCGAAATCACGACGCTTTACAACGCCGGAGGCAACAGCATCCTCCACGCGCCGCAACTGACGTCGATTGTAGTGAACGGAAACACCGCGCAATTGAACATCGAAGGGCTGACGGGGAAATCATTCACCATTTATCGGAGTGCCGATTTTACTAATTGGTCGTCGTTGGGCCGCCTCTCCAGTTCTACCGGCCTATTACAATACAACGATACGACCGGCGGCGCCGAACAATACATCTACAAGGTTACCCAGCCGTAATCAAAACGCGGCTTGTCCAAAGTCGTAAGTAATCGGAACGGTATCGTCAGGCGCGACTTCGATTTCTTTTACCCATGTTTTGGCCAGCAGCGCTTCCAGGAAATGGCCGGACGCATCGGAGTCGCTCAGGTCGTGATCCAAAAGTTTTATCTGGGCGTCATCGAGATAGGACGTCAGCATAGTTCGATCTGTTTTCCAGATGTGTTGACGGACCAGTTCCGCGCCGCCGGGGCGAAGCCGCTGATGTGCGTTGCCGGAGTGAATCACGCACAAATATTTGCCGGGTTTCACGCGATCCAACACCACGACGCCATCGGCGCCGGTCACACCACGATAAACCACTGTCGTGTCCTTGATCGAGTGAAGGCTCACACTTGCGCCATTGTCTGAGGAACTCGCGCCGGCCCCGTCAGTTTTGTAAGTCAAAGTGACTTTCACCCTGCCGGGCTTTTGCAACTGCTGAACGATTCCTTCCTTATATTTTTCGAAGAGCGCTTTTTCGTCGGCCATGCTGCGCCGCATATTTTCCAACTCTTCCTTCTGGCG
>JAICXV010000737.1 GCA_025934545.1 Verrucomicrobiia bacterium | reverse complement strand
AAGGCCATCTCCACTCCGCCTTTCCAACTGGAAAGCAAATATTCCGAACCGACACGGTTGTATTTGTATAAACGGCTCTTTCCGGGCGGCAGGAAAAAACGCGCGCGGCCAGCTCTAAGATAGAGGTCAAAGTTTTCGAACCCATTCGCTTTGAAATAATCAAAGAGTAACGTCGGGCTGAAACAGTAAAAGCCGTGATCGATGGCGTTTGAAACCGGAAGAATTAGAATCAATTGACCGCCTGGTTTGAGTAATCGCGCATAATTCGCGAACGCCGTCGGGACGTCATAGAGATGCTCCGTCGTTCCAATATCAAGGACGACATCGAATTGATTCTCCAATTCGCGCGCGATGGGATTGTTCAAATCCAGCAGAAGCGTTGCGCCTTCGTAATCGGAAACGTCAGTGACCACGACCTCTTGCGCCCCCATCAATCCAAGGACCGCGTAAGCATTGGTGTTTCGGTCCCACCATGTCCCTTTCCAGGCCGGAATTTTGTTGGTGATATCAAAGCCCGCCGGCAGCTCTTTCATCGGCACACCGTGTTTTTGCAGAAGAGTTTTCACCTCTGGCAGCGTCGCATAAATGGACTGTTGTCCGAGCGTCAGGACCTTGCCTTTGATCGGGTGCCGGGTGTGCTCCATCGCGAGCAGACTCATGTGTGGTTTGAGCATTCCCATAATTGGTGCGCGCTAATTGGTTTTTGGTTTTGATGCGGTCAATCGCGCGAAATCAGTGGGCCAGTCGATGCTTCCAAGCATCAACGGTTTCGCGAATGGTCGTCGAAAGCGATTTTGTCAAAGTGAAACCCGGATAGTGCGCTTTCACTTTGGTCAGATCTGAAATGTAACAGATGTGATCCCCGGAACGCGCCTGGTCGACATAGGTCGTCTTTTGCGCTTTGCCCGTTATTTCCTGCACTTGCGCGAACGCTTCCAATAGCGAGCAACTGTTCTCGCGACCGCCGCCGAGGTTATAAACTTCCGCGATGCGAGGTTTTTCAATGAAGCGACTGATGAAATCGGCAACATCGGTGGAATGAATGTTGTCACGGACTTGTTTGCCTTTGTAACCGTAAATATTGTAGGTGCGGCCTTCCACATTGCACTTCACCAGATAGCTGAGAAAACCGTGCAGCTCGACGCCGCTATGTTGTGGACCGGTCAGGCAGCCGCAACGCAAGCAGCACGTCGGCATATCGAAATAACGGCCGTATTCCTGCACGAAAATATCGCCAGCCGTTTTGCTCGCGCCGAACAGCGAATGCTTCGACTGGTCGATCGTCATATCCTCGCCGATGCCGTTGGCATATTTCGGATCATCGTAATCCCAACGCGTCGCTAATTCTTTCAACCTGATGCGGTTCGGCGCGTCGCCGTAGACTTTGTTGGTGGAAAGATGCGCAAACACGATCGATGTCGAGACGCGGCGGGTTGCTTCCAACAGATTGAACGTCCCGGCGGCATTGACATCAAAATCCTGGAACGGCATTTTCGCCGCCAGGTCGTGGCTCGGTTGCGCCGCGCAATGGACGATAGCATCCGGCTTGATGTCCGCGACAGTTTTCAAAACAGCGTCGCGATTGCGAATGTCCAGTTCGTGATGCGTGAAATGTTTCAGTTCGCCCGAGAGGCGCTTGAGGTTCCAGCGCGTATCGCCTTCCGGTCCGAAAAATTCGGCGCGCATGTTGTTGTCCACGCCGTGAACGTTCCAACCTTTGGCGTCAAAGAATTGCGCGACAGCCGAGCCGATGAGTCCGCTGCTGCCGGTGACCAAAACAGTTTTCACCAGTATAGGTTAGGGAGATTGCACGAATTGACAATTTTTTAATAGGCAAACACCCCAATTGTCATTGGTCGCCCGGCAGAGATATTAAGCCATGAACGCCACTGAACACACTTTTCCCGTATCGGAAGATATTT
>JAICXV010000077.1 GCA_025934545.1 Verrucomicrobiia bacterium | reverse complement strand
ATGGTTTAAAGGCGCGAATCCATTGTCGAACGGCGGAAATGTTTCCGGCGCGACAACGTCGGCCCTGACGCTTGCCAATGTGACCGGAAGTGATGCCGACGCTTATAGCCTGGTCGCGAACAACAGTTACGGAACGACGACGGGACAAATTGCTTCGTTGGCGGTGACGGATCCCGCAATCACGTCTCAGCCGACTAACAAAGCCGTTCCGCCGGGTAGCACGGTTACATTTCAAGTCGCGGCCGCGGGTGCTGCGCCGCTGAGTTATCGGTGGAACAAAGATGGAACGGATATTTTCGACGCCGGAAATATTTCTGGTGCAGGGACGGCCACGCTGACGTTGAGCAGCGTCTCGTTTGCGGACCAGGGTAATTATGCTGTTACGGTTCAAAACGGAATCGGAGGCACCACGACGAGCAGCGCTGCTGCGTTGACCGTCAATGATCCCGCAATTACTGCGCAACCGGTGAGCGTGACCAATAATTACGGCACGACCGCAACATTCTCTGTCACCACCGTGGGCCTCACCGCTCGGACCTATCAATGGAAGAAAGTCGGCGGCTCGAACTTAACCGACGGCGGAAATATTTTCGGCAGCCATACCAGTTCTTTGACGCTCAGCGGCGTTTCTTATCTTGATGCGGGGAGCTACACCGTCACAGCCACAGACAATGCAGGTTCGATCGATAGCGATCCAGCTTCGTTGACGGTCATCGAGCCGATCATAAATTCGCAGCCGGCATCGGCCAGTGTGGTTTCTGGAAATGCTATCACCTTCTCGGTGTCTGCCGTGGGCGCGCCGACGATTACGTATCAGTGGAGCAAGAACGGCACACCGCTCAGCGACGGCGGTAATATCTCCGGATCGACGAGCAGCAGTTTAACCATATCGCCCGCATCGGCTGGTGACGCGGGAAGTTACAGCGTTTCTGTGGGCGACGCTTCAGGTGGGACCGCGACCAGCTCGAGTGCTGTGCTGACTGTCTTTGTTGGGCCTTCAATTGCGTCGCCGCCAAGCGCGCGTGTCATCGTCGCCGGCAATAGTGCCGCGTTTGCTGTGTCGGCTGCCGGCACCGCGCCATTCACCTATCAATGGCTGTCGAACAATGTCGTCATTCCCGGTGCGACTGCGGTCGCTTACACGCTCAGCAATGTCCAGGCTTCGATGTCGGCGAGTTATTCTGTAGTCGTTAGTAATTCATACGGCGGCGTGACCAGTTCTCCTGCGACACTCAGCGTGGTTTCGTCGGTGCAACTGTTCCCGACAAACCTCGTCGTCGTTCGCGTCGGCGATGGTGCGGAAACGCCAACATTCAACGGTAACTCGGTCTTTTTGGATCAACTCACGACCAACGGCACTTACGTGAACACCGTCAGCATTCCCAATAGCGGTGCGAACTCACTCATTGAAATGGGCCCGGACGCAAATGGTTCGACGATCACGGGCACGGCGTTGAGCCGCACCCCTGATCAACATTACATGGTGCTCGGCGGCTATCATACGACTGCGCCGTTTTCGACGTCGCTTTTTAACTCGGCCTCAACTGGCGTGCCGCGGGGCGTTGGCATCATCGATGGTGGTGGTCAGTTCACTCTTGCAGTGACGGACACGAATGCATTCAGCGGTACTTATTTTCGCGGCGCGGCTTTTGACGGCACGAATAACTTCTGGGGCGCGGGCAATACCGGCGGCACCTATTACTTCGGTTTGAGCCAGCCGGCGGGAATCATTCAATCGACATTCCCGAACTTGCGCTCGACCGATATTTTCAACGGCAATCTCTATGCCGTATCTGGCGCGTCCAGCGGCATCGGCATTCTGCAATTCACGGGATTGCCAACTAGCAGCAACAGCCCGACCACGTTGTTCATTCCTGGTTCGACACCGACCGATATGTGCATGGATCCGACCGGCACCATTATTTATATCGGCACGAGCATTGGGGTGATGCGTTATCAGTTTGACGGCGCAAACTGGAACTTCGTTTACACAATTACGGGCAATGCGATTCGTTATCTAACGGTTGATTTCAGCGGGCCATTGCCGGTGATTTATGCGACGACCAGTGCGTCGACGTTTAACCAATTACTCGCCATGGTCGATAACAGCGGTTCGGCCACGGTCACAACGCTTGCCACGGCTGGCGTGAATCAGAATCTGCGCGGCGTGCGTTTTGGGCCGGCTGCAGTTGCTCCTCCACCGGTAATTACGCTCACCCAAAACGGCTCCAATATCGTTCTGTCGTGGCCTGCACCTTATTCGCTGCAATCCTCGACGGATGTTGCCGGAACATTTACAAACGTAGTCGGTGCAACGAGTCCATATACCGTCAACGTTAGTGGCGCGACGAAAGCGTTCTTCAAAGTTAAATAACGCGTTGAAACGATTTTGCCTTATGCGCGGAATTGTGGGTGCGCTGGCGTTGCTTGGCCTGGCTCTGCAAGCCGCACCGCTGAAGCGCGAAATCCCACAGCCGCTTCCATCTCATCCCGGAAATATTTTTCTCGTTGGTGAAAATGTCGTCGTCGACGAACCGCCCGGCGAAGTCGACACCTGGCGCGTTGTTAATTACGAGAATAAGACCATTCGGAGCGGCCCCTTCAAAAACGGGAAGGCAGACGTGGGCGCACTGCCCGTCGGCATCTACAAAATTGTGCGCGGCGAAGGGCATATTACCAATCGCGTTTTCGCTGGGGTGATCGAGCATTTGAAAGCGCCAACGCCGACGACGTCTCCAATCGGCATCGATGTGGCAATGGCGTGGTGCTATTCAAAAGAGCAATACACCAATGTCATCAACCTCTGCCAACTCGCGGGGATGAATTGGGTGCGTGACCGTATTTCATGGCCCGAAATTGAGGGCAAACGAGGTGAGTTCGCGCCGCACACTCGCTACGACGATTCTCTCCGTGCTCAAACCGAAGCCGGCCTTCGAGTATTGCCGGTTAACCACGCCTCGCCGTCGTGGGCGAACACCAACGGCATGCGTTTCGCGGTCGATTTGCGCGACGTCTATAACTCATATCGCGTGCTCGCAAAGCGATGGCACGGGTTGATGGATGCGATCGAGCCCTGGAATGAAGCCGATATCAAAGAGTTCGGCGGCCACACCGGTTGCGAAATGGCATCGTTTCAAAAAGCGGCCTATCTCGGTTTGAAAGCGGGCGACCCGGACCTGACGGTGTGCCAAAATGTTTTTGCAATTCATCGTCCAACCACTCTGGCCGAATTTAACGAAAATGAAGCATGGCCGTACTTCGACACGTTCAATCTGCACCACTACTATCCGTTTACCGAGTATCCGAAGCTCTACCACGAACTGCGCGCTGTCTCCGGCGGCAAACCGATGTGGGTCACGGAATGCAACGTCGTCGTTCACTGGCAGGGCGATGAGAAGTTGAAGGAACCGAGCGATGCCGATCTGCGCGAACAAAGTGAACGCGTCGCAAAGGTCTACACGTTGTCGCTCTACGAAGGCACGAAGGCGGTCTTCTACTTCATGCTGCCCGATTACACGGAACGACAGATTCAATATGGCGTGTTGCATCGTGATCTGACGCCGCGTCCCGCGTTCGTATCTGTTGCGGCTGTCGGACGGTTATTGGCGGATGCGGTTCCGGTCGGACGGACCAAGACTGTCGATCAATTGGTTCACGGTTACCTCTTTCGCGCGAAGCCGGACGGCAAAGAATCTGACGTGCTTGTAATTTGGTCTGATTCAAATGAGCCGTTTAACCTGGCCGTCGAGCCGGTGGCCTGTTTCGATCATCTCGGGCGCGCGATCGCCAGTTCAAAAGTTCTCAATCTCAGCAGCGCGCCGACCTACGTCATTTTGCCGGAGAATTCGCGGCCCGAATTATTTCCTCCACCTGCTGCGGCACCCTTGCTGACCGGCAAACTTGTGCCGGTTGTGCTGCAGGCGTTGGCCGACCAAAAAGATATTTCCATGAATGAATCGGCGTTTCGTTTGCCTGCGGGTAAGGCGGCGACGGTTCGTTTGTTTGCCTATAATTTTGGTTCGACACCCGTGCACGGAACGCTGGCTGTAACCTTGCCGGAAAAATGGAAAGCACAACCATTGCCGGAACTGGATCTTGCGCCTGGAGACCGAAAGGAAATTCAACTGCACCTCAAGCATCCAGAAAAGTTGCAGGACAAAGACGCTGAAGTGCGCGTGACCGGTCAGTTCGGCGACGTTGGAGCTGCGGTGTTGGCGTTTCGTTTGACGACGTTGAAGGATTGAGCCAACCGCGTCGCCAGCCGCTGACGTGACGCATCAAGGACGACCGCAGCCACAATCACCGCTCCCGTGATGACCCGCTTGGCGGGTTCTGATGCTCCGATTTGCGCAAGACCAGCATCGAGTGTCGCGATGATTAGCACGCCGAAGAATGTGTTGATCACCGAACCGCGGCCACCCATCAGACTTGTCCCGCCAATCACGACTGCCGCAATCGCCGATAGTTCCATACCCACACCAACGTTTGGATCAGCAGACCCAAGGCGCGACGTTAAGAACACACCGCCCAATCCGCTCAACAATCCTGCCAGAGCAAACACTGCAATTTTTGAAGGGACTGGATTGATCCCCGCCAGGCGCGTGGCCCCTTCGTTTGTGCCGATTGCAATCAAGTAACGGCCGAAGACAGTTCGCGAGAGAACGATTTGGCCGATGATCGTCAACGCAACCGTGATCAAAAACGCGGGCGACACGCCGAAGGATGCGACAGGTTCAGATAATCCTTCAACTGCGCCACCGATGTATTTTGTTTGTGAGTTGGTGACGAGGTAAGCGAGCCCGCGCGCGACTTCGAGCATTCCCAACGTAACGATAAAAGAGGGGATATTAAGGCAGACGCTGACGAGCCCATTCGCAGTACCTGCGGCTAATCCCATGATTAAACACAACACCACTGCTTCCCAGAATGGCATGTGACAATTCAGGACGAGAACGCCGAGTAGTGATCCACAAAGCCCGGCAACTGAACCGACCGACAAATCGATTCCACCGATAACCAGAACCAAAGTCATTCCGACCGAGACCACCGCTAGCGCAGGGATGCGATTGGCGAGGGTCAGAAATGTGCGGCTGCTGAGAAAGTTGTGGCTGAGCGAACCGAACAATAAGATCAATGCAACCCAAATGGCCGCCATCGCAGCGTACTCGATCAATTTCCGGGGTTTGAACAAACTCATAGCGCGGTTGCTCCTTCGGATTCAGTGAGATAACTGCTGAACGCAGCTTTGGTGATTGTTTCCTGCGACCAGTTGCCGGGCAAAAATTCAGCGGCGATGCGACCATCCGACATTACGATGATGCGGTCGCAAAGCGCCATTAATTCAACCAGTTCGCTCGAAACGACAACAACAGCTTTCCCTTTGGCAGCGAGCCCACGAAGCAATTCGTAAATCGTATCTTTCGCCGCGACATCGATTCCGCGCGTCGGCTCATCAAAAAGCATCACATCGCAATCCCGCGCCAGCCAGCGAGCAATAACCACCTTCTGCTGATTACCACCGCTCAGTTCACCAACGACTTGCTCGATGTTGTGACATCGCGTGTTCAATTGCTGGCATTGCGCCGTCGCTGTCTGCGATTCAGCGTCGGCGTTCAACCATCCTGCGCTCGCGTGGTTCGAAATCGAAGACAACGTGGTGTTGACCCGGATCGACTGCGACAAAAGCAACCCGTGCTGTTTGCGGTCTTCTGGAATTAGCGCGATGCCGGCTTGCACGGCGTCTTTCGGATTGCGAATGCGCACGGCTTTTCCGTCGATTAGAATTTCACCGCTCTCTTTTGGATCAGCGCCGAAGATCGCGCGCAGTGTTTCCGTGCGACCGGAACCGATCAACCCAGCAATGCCGAGGATCTCACCGTGCCGGGCTTCGAACGTGACGCCGCGCACGCGAGGTCCGGCTTTCAAATTATTGACGCGTAACGCCACTGGTCCCGTTGCGCGAGCACTTTGTTTGCGCTCGGGCAAATCGTGACCAGCCATTTCGCGAACCAACTCGGTCGACGTTACATCTCCGACTTTGTGCGTCGCGACGCGACGGCCATCGCGGAGGACTGTGATGCGATTGGCAATGCGCCGGATCTCATCCATTCGATGGCTGACGTAAATGATTCCCACGCCTTCCGACTGCAGTCGTCGCACATTTTCGAAAAGTTTATCGATTTCCGGATCGCTTAGCGCCGCCGTCGGTTCATCAAGGATGAGGAGTCGGCAATCTTGTGACAAAGCTCCGGCAATTTCGACCAACTGCTGATGTCCCACCCCGAGCAACCCTGCGGGCGTTGCCGGGTCAACACCTTCAAGGCCGGCACGGGCAAGCGCCTTTGCGGCTTGTGCGTGCAGATTATTATAGCGGATGAAACCACCGTTTCGAGGAAGCCGATTTAAAAAAATATTTTCTGCAATGCTAAGCGTGGGAATCACGTTCAGCTCTTGCAATACCATGATGACGCCCGCGTGTTCCGCGTCACGTTTGGAACCTGGATTGTGATGACGACCGTTGAGGCGAATATCTCCGCGATCGCGTTGGGTCAGTCCGCAAAGAATCCGTGCGAAGGTAGATTTCCCAGCGCCGTTGCTGCCCACCAGGGCATGGACTTCTCCTGGCAGTAAATCAAAGTTGAAATCAGAAAGAACCGGAACGTTGTAACTTTTCTCCAGGCCCGTGACTTCCAGCAGGGGAGCGTCAGCCATATGCGACGCTATTTCGTGATCAGATCCACCGGCGTGGTCTGGTCCGCGGGTGGCGCCTGGCCCTTGAGAATTTTTAGCGCCGCCTCGATGCCGAATACAGCGAGTTGGTCACCATGTTGATCGGCGGTTGCGACGACCGCGCCTTTTTCGATCAGCGGTTTGATGGCGCTGATGTTGTCAAAACCAACGACGAGAACTTTGCCTGACTTGCCTGCGGATTCGATCGCGGAAACGGCGCCCAGCGCCATGTTGTCATTGGCGCAAAGAATTGCTTTGAGATCGGGGTGCTCGCTAAGAATCGCCGATGCGACGTTGTTCGCCTTTTCCATTTCCCAATTGCCTGCCTGCGTCGTCACCATCTTCATTCCGCCGGTTTTCATCGCGTCCTCAAAACCGAGGCGACGTTGCTGTCCATTGAATGCCGTCGGAATTCCCTCGATGATCGCAACTTCGTCGCCCGCTTTAAGTTTCTTTGCCAACGCTTCGCCGACTTTGCGCGCGCCTTCGCGATTGTCGGGTCCGACAAATGGAATCTGCAGGTTCTCTTGCTTTAACACATCCGCATCGAGTTTATTATCGATGTTGATGATCAAGATATTCGCTGCCTTTGCGTGCTTTAATACCGTGACGAGCGCCTTGGAATCCGCCGGAGCGATGACGATTGCATTTACTCCACGAGCGATCATTTGCTCAACGAGAGTGACTTGTTCCGCCAGGTCCGTTTCATTTTTGATGCCGTTGGCGAGCAGATCGTAATCGGCAGCGTGCGCTTGCTGATGCTTTTTCGCACCTTGTTCCATGGTGCTGAAAAACTCGTTCGCGAGTGACTTCATCACCAGCGCGATCTTCGGCTTCTCGGTATTTGAAGTGCCGGTCGCGGGCTGATTTTCGCCTTTATTGCACCCGCTAAGAATTGCGCAGGCCGCAATAACGAGTGGGTAACAGAAACGGGGTAATTTCATTTATAGAAAGCTTCGGACGAAACAGTGGATTCCACATCAGTATCGGCGTGGCCGTTTGCCGAAATCGCGGCGATTGGTCGCGTTTTTCCGGTCGCGAGCATTTGATCGATCT
>JAICXV010000590.1 GCA_025934545.1 Verrucomicrobiia bacterium | reverse complement strand
GGAGTCGCGCACGAGCTGATTCAACATCGCGACAAATGCCATCGTCGTGGAAGCTTCGCGCGCGCCGCTGCCTTTCAGCATTTCGGGAAACGCGCTCGCCGGGGGCGTTTGCAACGGTTCCGCTTTAACGACGCGCTTGGGAACAAATCCGCCCAGCTTTTTGCGACGTTCGAGAAGATATTGCGTTTCGGGCGAATCTTTCGCCGGACGATAAAACGGCGTGTCGACCACGTCTTCGTCACTGAGGTGAATATCGAAACGACGGCGGAACTCGCGCAGTTCCTTTTCGTTCATCTTCTTCTGCTGGTGCGAAATATTGCGGCCCTCACCGGCTTCACCGAGCCCGTAGCCTTTAACCGTCTTCGCCAAAATAACCGTCGGCTGACCTTTATGTTCAACCGCCGCTTTGTAAGCAGCGTAAACCTTGCGCGGGTCGTGACCACCGCGCACCAGCTTGGTCAACTGCTCGTCGCTGAGATGATCGACCATTCGCAACAGTTCAGGATATTTGCCAAAGAAATGGCGACGAATATAACTGCCGGGTTCTACGGTGTATTTCTGGAAATCACCGTCCACCGCTTCATCCAACCGTTTCAAGAGCAACCCGGAAGTGTCGGCCGCAAACAGTTCGTCCCAATTCGAGCCCCAAATTACCTTAATGACATTCCAGCCCGCTCCACGGAAGACGCCTTCCAATTCCTGGATAATTTTGCCATTGCCACGAACTGGACCATCGAGCCGTTGCAAGTTGCAATTCACCACCCACGTTAAATTGTCGAGATTCTCGCGCGCGGCGAGGCTGATCGAGCCGAGCGTTTCCGGTTCGTCACTTTCACCATCACCGATATAGGCCCAAACGCGCGGTTCCTCTTCCGTTTTCAAGAGGCCGCGAGCTTTGAGATAACGAATGAAACGCGCCTGATAAATCGAACAAATCGGACCGAGCCCCATCGACACAGTCGGGAACTGCCAAAAATCCGGCATCAAATATGGATGCGGATATGACGGCAAGCCGCCACCTTCAGAAAGTTCGTGGCGAAAATTGTGCAAATGCCCCTCATCGAGACGGTATTCCAGAAACGCGCGAGCATAATTCCCGGGAGTCGTGTGGCCCTGAAAATAAATGAGGTCAGCCGGACCTTTGTCGCCGCCGCGAAAGAAATGGTTGTAGGCAACTTCGTAAAGCGTCGCCATCGAAGCATAACTGGAAATATGCCCACCGACGCCGCTGTCGTTGCGATTGGCGTTCACCACCATCGCCATAGCATTCCAGCGCGCCAAACTCTTTATCCGCCGTTCCATTTCGCGATTGCCCGGATAGGCTGGCTCTTTTTCCGGCGGGATCGTGTTGACGTAAGGCGTGTTGACCGGCGGGGCGACTTTCAAACCATCGGCCTGCAAACGTTCCACAAGGTTTTCCAAAAACTGATTTACCTGGTCGGCACCCTGGTTCTTCAAGGTGTATTCCAGGACATTCTCGAGCGATTGGACGAGACGCTCGGTCTTCGCTTCGTGGACGGCGCCCGTCTGGCTGGCGGACGCGGACGTCGATTTAGATTTCGGCTGTTTGAGTTTCACGGTTTCCATTTGGCAACGGCGCTCTTGTTTGTGACAAGTCGTAGCGCGTTTGTAAAGCGAGCAGTCAACATGCCCTAACATCCAACAATACAACAGAATGTATTTTTCGAAAGGATTTCCTGTTAACAACCACTAGGCCCCTGCCTCAGAAAGCGCCATGATCCGCGAAAACTCTTTTGCCTGAATCGGAGAAACGGAAAGCCGGGAGTTGCGCGCCAGTGCGATGTTCTTGAGAAGCGGATCGGCCTTGATCGCTTGAAGCGCTACCGGTTTAGCTAAAGCCTTGTCCGCCCGCAAATCCACCGCGACCCAATCGCCTTCTTTGGCCGTCGGATCCGGATAGGCCGCCTTTTCGACGCGCGCGATTCCGACAATCGCTTTTTCCTCACCCGAATGATAATAAAAAACTTTGTCCCCCGCCCCCATCGCACGAAGATTATTTCGCGCCTGATAGTTCCTCACGCCAGTCCACGCGGTCTTGCCGTCGGCGACGAAATCCGACCACGCATAATCTTCAGGTTCTTGTTTCACGATCCAGTAGTTCATGATTCCTTACTGTTCCTCCATTTCGGCCCTTAGCCCAAGCCGAAAAACATTTGCTTTCCTTGCCTCGCATCGCTTCACTCGATTAAACCCTGCGAGGATTGACTTGCGCGGATCCCGGCGAAGCACGTTGAAATAATCTTCGTTCGTCTGCCCGGCTTGCGGACCGAGCAGCATCCCGCAAAACCGGTGAATCGTCATGCCCGACACGTTCAGCGCAGCGACGCCTGTCGGCGCGGTGACATCGACTTTGCGCGCGCACTCCTGGATGAATTTTCGGAGCAACGTGCTTTTGCCGGTGCCGGCCATGCCGGTCAGGAACACGTTGCGCCCGCCATGCGCCGCGCCGAGAAAACGATTTTCCTCGGTAACGACCAAATCAATCTCTTCGCTGAACGTCATGCGTCTCCCTTCAGTTCAGATCAGGACGCGGCGGATTCAGTGCAGCTTCCGTTGGGGAATAAGCTTTGATGTACTTCCACGCGAGATACGCCGCACCGAACACCTTTGTGTAGGCGATGTTGTCCGGCCAAACCTTCACATGGACGGAACCCGGCTCGACGCTGTCGATGACCAACGACACCAAACCAGTAACCAGCTTGCCCGTGGACGCGTTGATCGCTTCGCGATACGCCGCCAGTTGCAGCGGCCAAGTTTCGTAAAACGCCGCTTTCGGTT
>JAICXV010000461.1 GCA_025934545.1 Verrucomicrobiia bacterium | reverse complement strand
TCGCGCTCGCGCTCGTGCTGCTATTCAACCTGGTCCTCACCCCGGGTTTCTTTCACCTCACCTTCCGCGATGGCCGCGTCTACGGCAGCGTTGTCGACATCGTCAACCGCGGCGCGCCCGTCATTCTGCTTTCGTTCGGGATGACCCTCGTTATTGCGACTGGCGGTGTTGATTTGTCGGTCGGCGCCATCATGGCTCTAACCGGCGCGATCGCCGCCGTGCTGATAACAAAAACCACCAACACACTTTTCGTCATCATCGCGATTCCGCTCGTCGTTTCGGTCATCGCGGGTTTATGGAACGGCGCGCTCGTCGGTTTCGTTGGCGTTCCGCCAATTGTCGCCACGCTCATCTTAATGGTCGCCGGTCGCGGCATCGCGCAATTGCTGACCAACGGCCAAATTTCATTTCACAACGACGCCTTCGCCTTTATCGCGCGCGGAACATTTCTCGGATTGCCATTTCCAATTACGCTCGTCGTCATCGCTTTTGTCGTCTTGCTCGTGATTGCGCAAAAAACCGCCGCCGGACTTTTCATTGCCGCGACGGGCGACAACGAACTGGCTGCCCGTTGTGCCGGCTTGCACACTCGCCGCGTCAAATTGTTCGTCTACGTCATTTGCGCGTTTTGTGCCGGAGTTGCCGGTCTGATTCCCGCGGCCGACATTCAACAAGCCGATGCGACTCACGCCGGTGAATGGCTCGAACTCGACGCCATTCTGGCCACGGTCATCGGAGGCACCGCGCTAACCGGCGGCCGCTTCTCGCTCGGCGGCTCATTCCTTGGCGCGCTTTTAATTCAAACCGTAACCACGACAATTCTGACTCGCGGCGTACCTTCGCAACTCACCCTCGTCGTCAAAGCCCTCGTCGTGGTGAGCGTCTGCCTCTTGCAATCCGACAAGTTCCGGTCGTTGACCGCTGCGATGGCGCGTTTCAATCGAAAGGCGGTGACGCAATGAACCTGCGCACCATCAAACGCAACATCCCGTTCGCCGCGACTGCAACAGTGGCGCTCATTCTTTATCTGGCCGCCGGCTTGCGCTTTCACGGTTTCATGTCGGGCGGCGTATTTTTGAATTTCTTTTCCGACAATTCATTCCTCGGCATCGCCTCCATCGGCATGACCTTTGTGATTCTCTCCGGCGGCATCGACCTGTCCGTCGGCGCGGTCATCGGCCTGAGCAGCGTCATAATCGCGATGATGCTCGAAACCCATCACATGAACCCGGCGATTTCTGTCATCACCGTTCTCGCCGTTGGCGCGGCGCTCGGAACCGTCATGGGTTGTTTAATCCAATTTTTCGCGCTGCCCTCATTTCTTGTCACTCTCGCCGGAATGTTTTTTGCACGCGGCCTCGGCCTGGTCCTGCAACCGGAATCGATCACCATCAACCGCTACGATGCCTTTTTGTCCAGTTGGTCATTGCCGGTAAAAGTGACCGCGGTGATTTATCTGGCGATGTTTGTCGTCGCCCTTGTAATTGCGCACTTCACCAAATTCGGCCGCAACGTCTACGCCATCGGCGGCAACGAACAATCGGCCATGCTCATGGGCTTGCCCGTCGCGCGCACCAAAATCAGCGTCTACGCTCTCAGCGGATTCTGCTCCGCGCTCGCGGGGATCGTCTACACACTCTATTCGCCATCCGGCTATGCGCGTGCCGCCGATGGTTTGGAACTCGACGCCATCGCCGCCGTTGTCATCGGTGGAACATTGTTGAGCGGCGGTGTCGGTTTCGTCGCGGGGACGTTCCTTGGTGTGCTCATTTTCGGAATTATTCAGAGCGCCATTATTTTCGAAGGAACACTTAGCTCATGGTGGACGCGCATCGCCGTCGGACTGCTTTTGTTAGTATTCATCCTGCTCCAGAAACTGCTTCAACTGAAAAAGCCATCCATGGCGACGGAGGCGATTTCAAAATGAAAACGAATTATAAATCGGCGGTCGCGGCCACTTTGTTCCTTTTGTTCGCCGTATCTGCCTTTGCGCAATTTCCGCCGGTCTCCAAGTTGCCCGTGCGACAAGATCCGCCCGATCCACTCGTGATGTTCAAGGGCACGCCGGTGACATCAAAAGCAATGTTCATGCAGAACCGGTGCGCTGAACTCAAAGCGATGTTCCAGCATTACGAATATGGAACCCTTCCGCCGCGCACTAACATCAGCTCGCGTGTGGAATACGCCGACAAAAACTGTTTCGGCGGCAAAGCCACTTTAAAACTGATCACGATCCGATTCGGCCAACGCGAACCGCGCATTGATCTGATGTTGGTCGTTCCCAATCATCGCAAGAAACCCGCGCCTGTATTTATGGGAATGAATTTCGGCGGCAATTACGCGCTCGTGACCAATCCGATGGTTCCGTTCCCTCGCTCCGCGCCTCGCCGCAATCCGCCCGCTGAGAGCCAACGCGGCAAACAAATTGACGTCTGGAACATCGAACAATCGATCGATCGCGGTTACGCCGTCGCCACCTGTTTCTGCAACGATGTCGAGCCCGACTCTGTCAATGCGACCAATGGCATTCGCGAAATTCTGTTTCCAGCCAAAGGCGATGCGGCCTACGGAACAATCGCCGCGTGGGCCTGGGGCTTGCAACGCATCGTGGATTATTTAAATACGGACAAAGATATTGATAGCCGCCACATCGCCGTCGTCGGCCACTCGCGTCTTGGCAAAGCCGCCATCGTCGCCGCCGCTTTTGATAACCGCATCACCATGGCGATTCCGTTGCAATCCGGCACCGGCGGCGCTGCGCCAAGTCGTGGCAACGCTGATTCTGAATCAGTAAAAAAGATCAACACATCGTTCCCACATTGGTTCTGCGACGAATTTAAAAAATTCAACGATCAGCCAGAGCGGTTGCCCATGGATCAAAACTGTTTAATCGCCTTGTGCGCGCCGCGTCCGGTGCTGCTTGGTTGCGCGACCGAAGATAAATGGGCCAACCCAACCGGCCAATTTGAGATGCTCAAATCCGCCGACAAAGTGTATCGCCTGATGGGAACCGATGGCCTCGCCGAGACGACCATGCCGCAAGAAAATCACGTCATCGACAGCACGCTTGGCTATTTCATCCGGCCCGGCAAACACTCCATGACCAAAGGCGATTGGAAAGTCTTCCTCGACTACGCCGACAAACATTTCGGTAAACCGAAGTGAGTGCTATTTTTTCTTGAGGAAACCGCCGAGTCCATTGAGCAGACTATTGACCGGCGATTTATTTTGGTTCGTGTTGGGCGGCGCATTGGTTCCAGACGGCGCAGCACCGGCTGCTTGTTGATGGCCGCCGAGGAGATTGTTTAAAAGCCCGGTACCGCTCTGAATTTCCTGACCGGTTTTTCCACCAACGAAGCCGCCAACCGCTCCCAAGGTCGTTGCCGCCAACGCGACTTTGTTAATCTTCTCCTTCGGTTGGCCAACTGTGCCGACGATGGTTAAAAAGTTTGGAAGCGGTGAATAGGCCGAGTTCTCGTTCGTGTTTTGCGAAAGCCGCGACCGTTGTGCCAGATTCTTCGCCAGACTC
>JAICXV010000065.1 GCA_025934545.1 Verrucomicrobiia bacterium | reverse complement strand
TCGCGTCAGCGAACGCCAACCGATTGCGCAAACCGTCGTCACCCAACAAACGACCAATGGCACCTATCGCCAGGTTGTTTACTATCTCGACTCCGAAGGTTACGTCGTTCAACCGATCGATCCGCGTTGGCGTGCTGTGCCGCTCACCGTCCCCGAACATCTCCCGATCATCGTCGGCCTGACCGGGCCCGAACTTCAGCCAGGTCATCAAATCGAGAATGCCCAAGGACGCGCCGGTTTAAAACTCCTGGCCGAATTTGATCGCTCGCCGATGGTCGGCCTCGTCGAACTTCAAAAACTCAACATTACCAGTCCAGAGATTCTTCAGGTCACGACGTCGCAAAATGCTGAAATTACGTTTTCGCTTGACCATTTTGAGACACAGTTTCGCCGCTGGCGTTTGATCACCGACAAATTTCAGACGTCCGGCAAAGCGATCGCTTCGCTCGATCTCTCCATCGCCAACAATCTACCGGTGCGCGCCGTTGCTGCAAATACGGTGCTTCCACTCGTCCCCAAAACCGTCACGCCCACTCGAGCCAAAAAGAAACATGTTTGAACCATCTAACATCATCGTTGGTCTTGAAATCGGCACTTCGAAAATCTGCGCCGTCGTTGGCGAGTTCAATTCCGCTGGGGCGCTCAACATCATCGGCATCGGCCAGGCCCGTTCCAACGGCGTGCGCAAAGGCGAAATCTGTGATCCCGTCAAAGCCGAAGAAGACATCCGCAACGCCATCGTTGAAGCCGAACAGATGGCGAACGTCGAAATTCGCAGCGTGTTCCTCGGCGTCACCGGCAATCATATCCGCGGGTTTAATAATCACGGCGTCCATCCCGTCGTCAGCGCCGACCGCGAAATCACTGAAGACGACGTCCAGGACGTCATCAAAAACGCAAAGGCCATCAATCTTCCCGCCGATCACAGTGTCGTTCACGCCGTGCGCCAGTTGTTCCAAATCGACGGCCAAACCGGCATTACCAATCCCGTCGGCATGTTCGGCGCGCGCGTGGAAGTCGACGTGCACGTCGTCCATGGCCACGTCAACCGCCTGAAAAATCCAATTCGCGCCGTAAAAAGCCTGCAACTGGACGTCGACGAAATCGTTTTCACTGGCCTTGCCTCGTCGCTCGCGCTCCTCACCACGGAGCAAAAAGAACTCGGCGCACTCGTCATCGACATTGGCGCGGGCACGACGGAGTACGTTGTCTATTGCGACGGCGTCATCAAACACACCGGCGTTCTCGCTGTCGGCGGCGATCATGTCAGCAACGACCTCGCCTACGGCCTAAAGCTCCCGCTCGGCCGCGCTGAGCAAATTAAAATCGAACACGGCGGCGCGATTCTGGACGAATCCAGTAAAGGCCAAAAAATTTCCATTCCACACGAACTCGGCCTTCCGGCAAAGACGATCAACCTCGAACATCTCCGCCGAATCATGTCGTTGCGTCTGGAAGAAATTCTGTCGCTCGTCGAACAGGAACTCGCCGAACTCGGCTTGCTCGATTACATCCGCGCGGGCGTTTTTCTTTCCGGCGGTTGTTCGCGCATTCCGCAAATCCAAACCCTCGCTGAAAACATTTTCGACATGCCCGTTTCCCGCGGCAGCAGTAATTCCATTAGCGGTCTGAAGTCAGCGTTGGACCAGCCCGAATTTGCCACCGCCATTGGCCTCGTCCGTTTCGGCTCGTTCCAGCAAAAACGCAAGGGCAAGCCCACCATTTCCGGCGGATTAAAAAATATCCTCGGCACCATTTTCCAAAAATAAGTTATGAACACGCAAGACATCCGGGCGGAGACCATAACGACCGAGCCTACCCGTGCTCTTACTGCCAAAATTTTCGGCATCGGCGGCGCCGGTTGCAATGCCGCCGACCACCTCGCGCGCGCAAATTTCAACGGCACATTTTACGCCCTCAACACGGATGCACAGGCCCTCGAAAAAAGCCAAATCCAAAACAAAATTGCCCTCGGCAATCGCCGCACGCGCGGCATGGGCACCGGCGGCGATCCGGATCTTGGCCGCACGATCGCTCAAGACGAACTGCAAAACCTCAAGTCACTCTGCACCGGCGTCGACCTCGTTTTCATCCTCTGCGGTCTCGGCGGCGGCACGGGCACTGGCGCAGCTCCAGTGATCGCTCAAGTGGCCAAAGAAAACGGCGCGCTTGTCCTGGCGATTGTCACTACTCCATTCGATTTCGAAGGCACGCGTCGCCAGGCCCAGGCACAGGCCGGTCTGCAAATTCTCACCGCTTCAGCCGACGCCGTCATTTGTTTGCCGAACCAAAAACTTTTCAAGATTCTCGACGAAAACACGACCTTCGTTGAACTGTTCAAGACGAGCAACGAAATGCTCGCCGATGCCGTTCGCGGCGTCTGGCGTCTCCTCACCGATAGCGCGTTAAAACCCGTTGATTTCGCCGATCTCTGCAGTGTCACACGCGCGCGCCACGCCGAAAGCGCATTCGCGATTGTTGAAGGCGTGGGTGACAGTCGTGTCGATCAAGTTGTCGAAAAAGTTCTGGCGCATCCGTTGTTGGACAGCGGCGAAGTCCTCGTCCAATCCGATGCCGTCCTTGTCAGCCTCATCGGCGGCCCTGATCTTTCCATGGGCGAAGTAAACCGCCTCATGACCCAAATCAATCGCAACTGCGAAAAGGCGAATTTGGTCTTCGGCGCAAGCATCAATGAAGCGTACACAAATAAACTCGGTTTAACGTTGATCGCATCACGCAGTGCCAAATCAGATCTTAAACCCGAGCCTGCTTTGAGCGCCGATAGAAACAGCCCAACCGCCCTCGGCCTCGACCGTCCGCAATTCCTCGATCCCGCAAACACCGAACGTCCCGTTTCCCGCGTCGTTGCACCCGTGCCCGACCTGACCACCGAAGCGCGCGAACAACTTATCGCCGCCGGTGCCCGGCGCGGCCGTAAAAAAGTTTCGCGTCTGCAAAAAGAATTGCCTCTCGAAATTATCAGCAAAGGTCGGTTCGACAAAAGCGAGCCAACGATTCGTCATGGCGAGGACCTGGACATGCCGACTTATATTCGCCGGGGTGTTGCGTTGAATTAAACTGAAATATTGGCGTCTGCGCGCGATCGGTTCGGATATCCAATCACAGATACTGTGTAATCGAATTACTTCAGCCTGATTTCAGCAACTCACGAGCTAATCGGCTCCACGAATCGCGAATCCAATTTGACCCAAGCGGTGCAATTACATGCACGTTCCACTTCGCGAAACGGAATGCATTGTACATCGACCATCGTCGTTGATCGTTACTCGTGTGGATGATCACTGGACAAATCGGCGGTGTGTTGCATAAGAATTCTGCAACTTGAAGTCCATCGCCAGGGTCGAATGTGGCGTCGGGAATCGGGGCCAAATCGTGGTCGAGTGAAATCAAACAAGCGTCCGCAAAACATAAAGGACATTCAGACATCATGGTCGGTGCATCGTGCCACAAGTGCAGGGAATACGTTGGACCAAGCTCTTCTACTGCTTTCCTAAACGCCTCGATGCGACTTTCATTGTCTTCAAGGATTAAAATCGAATGTGTGGGTTTCATGAAGGGCGAATCATGTTGGCGTGTGCCGCCTTCACGCTTAGGCGACAACTTCTTTGACGACGCGGCCATACACATCCGTCAGTCGGAAATCGCGACCTGCGTAACGGTAAGTGAATCTTTCGTGATTGAACCCCAAAAGGTGCAGCAACGTCGCATGAAGATCGTGGACGTGGACTTTGTTTTCGACCGTCTTAAAACCAAATTCGTCGGTTGCTCCGTAGACCGTGCCTCCTTTAACACCGCCGCCGGCCAGGCAGACCGTAAAACCAAATGGATTATGGTCGCGCCCATTGTCCGGTTTGCCGGCAGAGTTTAATTCAACCGTGGGAGTGCGGCCAAATTCACCTCCGAAAATGATAAGCGTATCTTCCAACATGCCGCGTTGTTTCAAATCTTTTATCAAGGCCGCGGCCGGCTGATCGATTTCTTTGCAAAGGTTCCGGTGCCCTGCCTCGATGTTCGTGTGATTGTCCCATGGCTGGCCCGCGCCGTGCCAGAGCTGAACAAAACGCACTCCGCGTTCCAGCAAGCGACGCGCGATCAACGTTTGCCGGCCATGCACTCCGCTCCCGTAAAGGTCACGAATCGAGCGCGGTTCCTGTTCGATGTCGAAAGCGTCGGCGGCGTCCATCTGCATGCGATACGCCAATTCAAATGATTGAATGCGCGCTTCCAATCGCCCATCGCGACGTCGGCGCTGCTCGTGTTCTTCATTTAAGCGATGGAGCAAATCAAGTTGCTGCCGCTGCTCTTTAAGCGACGTCTGGTTGCTGCGGATATTTTCGATCAACCGTTCAATTTTCGTGAACTGCGAATCGATATAGGTCCCTTGATACGTGCCGGGAAGAAAACCCGACTGCCAATTATCCGTTTCTTTCACGGGATAACCGCCCGGACACATCGAAATAAATCCAGGCAAGTTCTGATTTTCGGTGCCTAAGCCATACGTCGTCCACGATCCAAAACTCGGACGGCTCTGCACCGCGTCGCCGCAATTCATCAACATCAGCGACGGCTCGTGATTCGGGACCTCGGCCACCATCGAACGGATCACAGCCATGTCATCGACGCACTCACCGAGATTCGGCAAAAGCTCGCTGACTTCAATTCCGCTCTGCCCATGTTTTTGAAACTTGAATGGCGAGGGAAGCGCCGCGCCGGTTTTGCGTTCGGTCTTGATGTATTCTCCCGGCAACGTTTTGCCTTCGTATTTTTTCAACGCCGGTTTTGGATCAAACATGTCCACGTGCGACGGACCGCCATTGAGGAAAAAATGGACGACATGTTTTGCTTTTGCCGGAAAATGCGGAAGCTTCGGAGCCAGCGGATTGACTGCTTCGACCGCTCGTGCCGAAGGCGCAAGAATCCCCGTTTCGCCCAGCAATGCCGCCAGCGACAATGCACCCATGCCCATCCCACAACGATGCAGAAACTGCCGTCGCGTGAAAAACGCGTCTTCCAGGCGTGGTCGATGATGGGACATTATTGAGACGTTAGCACTTAGGGCGTTTTCAATCCACAAACATAAACTCATTCGCTAGCAGCAAGACCTGCGCGTACTTTTCGAGAGCGCTCATCGGCTTTGCCGGCTTCGACGGGAGGCCGCCAAAATCTTTCTTCGCGTTCCATTCCTTTGCATAGCCATTGGCATCCACGAACTCTTTGCCCTGCGCCTGAATCGTCGGCGACCACTGGAAATCATTACTGTTCAATGTCACGGCGATGCTCACGTAAAAATCCAGCACATCACCTTTCTTCACTTCGATGGAATTAATATTTGCGTCAGCAGACGTGTTGTGTAGCGTCCATTCCTTTAACAACCCATCGCGACTGGAAATAATTTTTGCTTTGATCCCTTCACCGGGGACGCGTTCATGCACGATTTTTCCCTGCACCGACACCACGCCATCAATCGGCGAAATCCAACGTCGAATGACCGCGTGCTGCAAATCGTTTCCGGCATGACCGCCGTTTGCGTTCAACGTGGCCCAACCGAGAGTCGGGTCCGGCAGATTGGGTCCTCCTTGCCAGGCGTCCTCGGTAAAATAGGGCAGAGGAGTGAAAGTTTTCGTTCGCTTCGTTGCCTCATCAAATTCGCCGAAGCCATATTGCCAGACCGTTGGCGTCGGTTTCGGCGGAGCATTCGTGGCATCGCTCTCCGCGGTCGCGATAAACGTTACTGCATCCTTTAACTGTTTGGCGGTGGGTTCGCGTTCCAAAACCGTGCGATACAATTGCCGGATGCGCGCCTTCACATCACCGCCCACTCGGGCCGCCAATGCGCGCGATTCCTCGATGACGAATGGACTGTTCATCAGAAATAGAGCCTGTTGCGGAACGGTTGTTTCTGACCGCATCGGATTATGCATGTCCGGATTGGCGAAATCGAAAGTGCGATATGCTCCCGCTAAAAACTGTCGATCGATGAAACCGTAAATCGACCGCCGTTTGCTGAAGGGCGCCTTAAAAAGCTCCTCACCCGGTCCGCCCATTTTCAAAGCGAGCTGGCCTGAGACACTCAGCAATGAATCGCGCATCGATTCAAAATCCAATCGCTGCCGATTCATCCGCGACAACAACCTGTTCTCCGGATCTATCTGTATCGTATTCGCAGCGACCGCATCGTCGCTGCGCTGCTGATAGACTGCCGACAACATGATCAGCCGGTGCAATTTTTTCACTGACCATCCGTTATCCATCAGATAACGCGCCAGCCAATCGAGCAATTCCGGATGGCTGGGCGGTTCGCTACGCGTGCCGAAATCACTTGGCGTGCGCACCAGTCCCGCGCCGAAATGATGGAGCCAAATGCGATTCACGATTACGCGAGCCGTCAAAGGATTCTCCTTGCTCGCGATCGCTTCCGCCAATTCCAAACGTCCGCTGCCCTTTGCAAACGGCTTGCGATCCGGCCCGCTCAACACCTCGAGAAACTGCCGCGGCACTTCATCGCCTTTATTCGCGGGATTCCCGCGTTTGAACACATGCGGATTGTTTTGCACCGCGCGATCTTCCAAAATGACCGCGTGCGGCGGCGAGCCTGGCGATTGGAGCATCCATCGATCAATCTCCAACTGCAACCTGCCTAATTCCACGCGCGTCGGCTCGTCGAAATACCATTCCATATCCACGATCGCGCCCGGCGGAATGATCGCCGGCGAATCAGCGCCGTAGAGCACTTGCCGCAACTGCTCCTCATTCGCCGAAAGCGTTTTGCCATCAGCGAATTTTTTGTCCACGTCCCGGAGCAACGTGCCGTAACGCTCGGCCACTTCATTTAAGTTCGTGGGCGAATTCGTTTTGAACGCCTGCGCGACCAGCGCGTTCAGTTTGTTGGTTGTGATCGTGACGGATTTTAAAGGTTGCTTGTCTTTGGCAGCGGTAACATAGGAATGCCACGGCCCCCAAACCGGATGATCACTTTTTGTTGAAAGCAAATACGTTTGCCAATGATGGACCACGACCGGGTTGACGTCATCTGCCTGGACGAACGAATAAAAAACTTCCGTCTCGAACTTTTCCGCCTTCAACACCGCGCGCAGATAGTCCGTCGTTTTTGCGCGAAACCGTTTCGCCTGTTCCTCGCGCTTTTGCGTGAATGTGTCGCGAAAAGCATTCTCGCGCTTGTGAAGTTCCGTCTCGTATTCCAGATAGCTCTTTGCCGGAATCGCGGTCGCATCCAAAGCGACCGTCCGCTCGGAACAACCGGCGAACACGCCGTAAAGCGAGTAGTAATCTTTGGTTGGAATCGGATCAAATTTGTGGTCGTGACAGCGCGCGCACCCAACCGTCAGCCCTTGCATCCCGCGCATCACCACATCGATCCGATCATCAATGATATCATGGACCACGCCGAGAAACCGTCGACCCAACGTCAAATAGCCCATTGCGGCGAGCGATTCGCGACCGGCATCCATTTGATCGGCGGCAATCTGCAGTTTCAGGAATTGATCGTAGGGCAAATCTTCGTTCAACGCGCGAATCACCCAGTCGCGATATGCTGCCGATTGCACAAACTTCGTCTCCTCGCGGCCTGCGTAAACGTAACCTTTCGTATCGGCAAAACGCGCCACATCCAGCCAATACCGGCCCCATCGCTCTCCATATCGCGGCGACGCCAGCAGGCGGTCGATCACCTTTTCATACGCATTCGCTGAGCGATCCTTAACAAACGCGTCTACCTCTTCCATCGTTGGCGGAAGTCCGGTGAGGTCATAAGTCGCGCGTCGAATCAAAGTGCGCCGATCTGCTGCCGCCGATGGTTGAAGCTTTTTCTCTTCCAATTTGGCGAGAATAAAAGAATCGATCGGTGTCTTGACCCATCGTTGTTGCTGAACCTTTGGAATGGCCGGCCTTGCCACCGGTTGAAATGCCCAATGTTTCTTCGCCACTGCAGCTTTTGCGGCGACGGCCGCGTCATCCGGACAAGCCGCCCCAGCATTGATCCACTGGATAAGATCAGCAATCTGTTCCTCAGAAAGCTTGCCCTTTTTCGGCGGCGGCATTTTTAAATCCGCATTCTGATACCGCACCGCTTCGATTAACCGACTCGCCTCCGCATTTCCCGGCACGATCACCGGCCCATTCTCGCCGCCTTTCAATAGACCGCTGCGCGAATCCAACCTCAACCCGCCGCGGACCTTCTTCGCCTCCGCGCTATGGCATGAATAACATTGCGACACGAGCACGGGCCGGATCCGTTTCTCAAAAAATTCCAGGTCCTCCTGCGGCGTCGCGGCCAGGACGCGTAAGGAAAAGCAAAAAACGAAGATGACCAAACAGCGGCTCATCGGGATGAACTAGAGTAGGCAACC
>JAICXV010000718.1 GCA_025934545.1 Verrucomicrobiia bacterium | reverse complement strand
GCTTTTGTTGATGCAAATGCGGTTGTTCTCGCCATACATAAAGTAAGCCCAACCGATACTCGGTTGGCCTGCTGGAGGGAGCCGCGCGGACGGACACGCGTAAATCGAGGGACTGGATGGGACCGGGAAACTCGACGCGTTGCCGCTGGCGTAAATATCCTTCAAGATGCGCGCGCCGCAATAAGGTGCGACGACGTTATACCAGGCATCTGAGTTGCCAGGGTTCAAAACGGTGAGTGAAATGTTCCCTTCTTCAGGGACAAAGTCGCGGTTGTCGTCGGAATACATTTTTACGGCAACACCCCATTGCTTGAGGTTGCTGACGCATTTGGTTTGTTGAGCCTTCGCTTTCGCACGAGCAAGAGCAGGCAAAAGCATCGATGCGAGAATGGCGATAATGGCAATGACGACGAGCAACTCGATCAAGGTGAACGCGTGTTTAACGCACCTGACCGGGCGGGCGAATGAGGATTTCATGTTTGGTTTCCGATAGCCGTGGTCGCTTTGGGGCGGGCTGGTTTTCCGCCTCTTTGGTCGGCTCGGGCTTTTTGGCCTTGTTGTTTGTTTTCGTTCACTTCTACGCCGCCCAATTAGTTGCCCTCGTCGGCGTGTCGGAGAGACTGCCAAATCGCTAACACCTTGTCTAGTTCTATGCGCACAATTTTCCTTGTGCGTTTGGATGCTCACCGTTTGATCGACATTATTAGGGCGAGCGCACGCGATTTCAGCGCATTGTCGGCGATTAGTTTACCTAATTTAGATAAAAACTTCCCGATTGTCTGGCGTGCCGGAACCGTCTAAAGTTTTCGGCAACTTAACCACCAAATTACTACCCTATGAAAACCACGGCTTCCCGCCGACGGAGCATTGGTCGTTCCGCCACTAAATCTCGCGCTTCAAAACCTTCGTCTAACGGCAACGGAAGCGGGAATGGATCTTCAAAATTATCTGGCGCCCAACCAGGTAAAATTGTTCATGGCTGGCTGCGCCGTTCGAAATTTAATTTGATCGATGGCAAATGGGTTCCGGCCGCTTCCGGCAAGAAGTTCGAAGTTTACAACCCCGCTGATGGCGGCGTCATTGCGCAAGTTCCGGACAGCGAAGGGGAGGATATTCGCCGTGCGGTCCGCGCCGCGCGCCGCGCCTTTGATGGGCCGTGGTCGAAAATGACGCCGAGTGAACGCGGCAAAATCATTTGGCGGATTGGCGATCTCATTTTGAAAAATGCCGATGAGCTGGCTGAATTGGAATCGATTGATAACGGCAAACCCCGCGCCGTTGCCCGAGCCGCCGACGTTCCGCTCGCCGCCGATCTCTTCCATTACATGGCCGGTTGGGCCACAAAGATTGAAGGCAATACGATTCCGATCAGCGTGATTTATGCGCCCGGCGCGAAATTCCATGCCTTTACTACTCGCGAACCGGTTGGTGTTGTTGGTCAGATTATTCCGTGGAATTTTCCGCTGTTGATGGCGGCGTGGAAACTTGGACCGGCATTGGCGACGGGAAATACCGTGGTTCTCAAACCGGCCGAACAAACTCCATTGTCGGCGCTACGACTTGCTGAAATTCTTCTCGAAGCTGGATTGCCCGAAGGTGTCGTCAACGTCGTCACTGGTTACGGTGAAACAGCGGGGGCCGCCCTTGCGTCGCATGAAGATGTCGACAAGATTGCGTTCACTGGCTCGACTGAAGTCGGCAAAATCATCGTCCGCGCTGCCGCTGGAAACCTCAAAAAAGTCAGCCTCGAACTTGGCGGCAAATCGCCGAACATTATTTTCAAAGACGTTGCTGACCTCGACGCCGCGATTCAAGGCGCAGCCAATGCAATTTTCTTTAATCACGGCCAGTGCTGCTGCGCTGGGTCGCGTTTGATGATTGAGAAAGATGTCTTCGACAAGGTCGTCGACGGCGTCGCGCAGCGTGCCAAAAAAATTAAACTCGGACCTGGACTGGATCCGAACACGGAAATGGGTCCACTGGTTTCCACCGAACAATTGCAGCGCGTCACGGGATTCATGGCGCAAGG
>JAICXV010000761.1 GCA_025934545.1 Verrucomicrobiia bacterium | reverse complement strand
CAGAGCAATTTTTTAGCGACACGAATCGGCGCCGTTCACCTGTTTCGCCAGCAAATTCCCGTGCGCGCCGCATTGCCCAGATGACAATTACGAAGCCAAAAGTGAGAAATTTGAAATGCGCGGAACGCAATTGCGTTGCTTTGGAGCGCGGCATTTATGCCGCTTCGGCTTTGGCAGCCGATCAGGCTCCGAGAGATCCTCAGGCGCGGGTTTCGATCATTGCGGTGAAGCGGACTGAAGTCCGCGGTCCGAAAAGCGGCGTGGCGCTGGTCATCACGCTGCTCATGCTTTCGGTGATTACGTTCATGGCGATTGCTTTTCTGGCCGTCAGCCGACGCGAACGGGCGTCCGTCGCGGGAACGTTGAACCAGGCGGACGCGCAGGCGGCAGCCGATGCCGCGTTGGCGCGGGCCGAGGCTGACCTTGCGGCCTATTTGATGTCGCATAATACCAATGCGCAGCCGAGTGCCGCGCGGCGGGGACGCCCTGATGATCTGCTCAATTACGATTTGGTGATGTCGCACAACTTCATCAACCCCATCGGTTTCAGCAAAACCATTTACGACCCGACCAACGTCAATTACGACTACTACACTAACGGCAATACCATGGGCAGCGACGTTAGTTTGGATGATTGGGTGTTGAACATTGCCAATTTGCTCTACGACCCGCGTCCGCCGGTTTTCATCCAGACCAACACGTCGAGCACGAATTTGGATTTCCGGTTTTGGGTCGATTACAATCGCAATGGCCGCTTTGAATCCAACGGTGTGCTGCCGATGTTGGATGTAAATGGCCGGCCTGTAGTGGACGGGAGTGGAAACATCATCACGGGCGCTTTTACCGGTGAACCGGAATGGATCGGCGTCTTGCGTCAGCCGGATGTGCCGCACGGCAGCAACAATAATTCATTTGTCCAACGCTATGCTTATATGGTGTTGCCAATCGGCAAGACTCTCGACCTGAATTATATTCACAACTACGCCAAACAGACCGTGACGGGTAATAGATTTCCGGCGAATATGCCGTCTGACGGTTATCTTCGTAACCAGGGACACGGGCCGTGGGAATTAAACATGGCAGCGTTGCTGGCCGGCGTGAATTCCAACTTGTGGTCCACAGATTTTGTCTACGCCGTGCAGGCGAATAATACGCCGGATTTCCGAAACTCCAGCCAGGGCACTGCATTTATTGATGCGCTCAGTTTTCTGAAATATCGCTACAACGGCGATGCATCGACGCTGCAAAACCTCGGAGGTCGAGGAGGTGTTTTCGGAAGTAATTCGCCGAATTTCTTTAGTACAAACGGTATTGATGAGTATGCAGACGGCCCGGTCGAGACGAGCGTGGTGAGCGGGAACTTTCCGGACAACGACGATGGAAAGAAGCCCTGGCCGGGCAGCACGAACTATAACACGTTCTATGATCCGCAGGAGATTTTCGACAAACTGGCGGGCACACCATTTGCCAATCGGTTGAACAACGCGGGCGCGCAGTTGGATACCACCAACCGTTATACTTTCAGCAGGTTGCTCGAATCGATTGGCACTGACTCCAGCCCTGAGTTGGGTTGTTGGGTCCACGCAGACGACGGTCATCTGGTGAAACGCGCCAAGGTGAATATCAATTACGACAACAGCGGCGAAATTCGAAAGTATAACGCCGACCCGTTGCACGCGAAATTGAGCACACCGCCCGTGCTGACGAATTGGGACGTG
>JAICXV010000541.1 GCA_025934545.1 Verrucomicrobiia bacterium | reverse complement strand
TCGTTGATCCATCTGCTGGGTCTCTTTCCATGGCATCGACAACGTCTCTCAACGCCGCCTCTACCTGTAAAGTGTTACCCATGTTCTGAACCATCTGTGTTACCTATGTTCTGAACCTGCACCAACATCGAAAATTGCAGAGCGAAGAATCGAGGGTCAGGAACCTTGGCCCTGACGCCAGCGGATGGAGGATTGGAGGAGTTCGTTGGTGTCGCTGAAGCCGAGTTTCTCTTTGATGCGCGAACGGTAGGTTTCGACGGTGCTGATGTCGAGATGAAGCGACTCGGCCATTTGTCGGGCGCTGCGGCCTTCGCCGATGAAGGTCAAAATTTGCAATTCGCGATCGGACAGTTTGTCGGTCGGACGCGGTTCGCCAACGCCGTGGCCGACTATCTTCCGCGCGATTTGGGTTTTGAGTTTTTCGCTCAAATAAATTTCTCCTTTGAGAATATGGCGGATGGCTTTGAGGACGTCTTGAATTGCTTCTTGTTTGGTGATGAAGCCTTTTGCGCCAGCGCGCATGGCGCGTTCGCCGTAAATGGATTCTTCGTACATCGAGACGACAAGAATCGGCAGCGCGGGATTCTGGACGTGCAAATTTTTGATGAGGTCGAGGCCGTTGGAATTTTTTAGGCCGAGATCGACGATTGCCAAATCGGGTTTGGCGGTTTGAATCATCTGGGCGGCCTTGCCGGCTTCGTCGGCTTCGCCGCAGACCATCAAGTCGGGTTCGCGCTTGATCGCCTCAGCCAGACCTTCGCGGACCATGGCATGGTCCTCGACAAGAAAGATTCGAGTTTGAGAGTTCGATTTAGGCTTCGGTATAGTTGCCATAAATTGCAAAACCGCCGTTGGGCGTGAATTAAGCAATTATTCCTGAGCGACGCAAGTCTTGTTCCGTTCTCAAATTAAAAACGCATGTATTTAATAGTCTTCAGTGATTGCGTGCACGTGCGTTTTGAGCCCGTTTCGACGGAGATTGAGTGAAAGCTTCTTGAAAAACTTGCGAAGCGGCGGGGCGAGATGATAAAAATAGAAACGCACCCCAATGAACCGATTTTTTCAACGCGCGCTTATCGCAGTGTTGCTCGCAGCCGTAATTGCGGCGGTTTACCTGCCGGTCAGCCATTACGGTTTTGTTATCATTGCCGATAGTGAACATCCCGGAAATGCCGGGATCGCGAGCGGTTTGACGTGGGCATCGGTTCGTTGGGCATTCACGCACACCGTCGCCGGAAATTGGTATCCGCTGACAATGCTCTCGCACGCGGCGGACCAACAGTTTTTCGGTTCGAATCACGGAGGCCATCATTTAACAAATGTTGTCCTGCACATCGCGAATACACTTCTTTTGTTCAGCTTATTGTGGCGCCTTCTGCCGCAGTCGCGCGGGTGGGCGTCGAACTTGTGGCCTTGCGCCATAATCGCGGCGTTGTTCGGATTGCATCCGTTGCGGGTCGAATCGGTAGCCTGGATCTCGGAGCGCAAGGATGTGTTGAGCGGGTTTTTCTTTTTGCTGACACTGTGGGCTTATGTTCGTTATGCGCACGCGCGAAGGGACCGAGAGCACCCAACAAGCTTGCAGGCACAGACGGCGTTGAACATTCGGGAAAATCAAAGCGCGGTTGCGCCGGCTGTTACATTTGCAGGTTCACAAACGGCAACCGCAACGGTTGAAGCGGGTGTGCCACGGAGCGCGACGGTCGCTGCTACTGAGCCGCAGTTTGTCGCGATAACGTCGACCTGCTCTAATCCTTGGAAATGGTATTCGCTCGCGCTGGTTTTGTTTGTGCTTGGCTTGCTGTCCAAACCGATGCTCGTGACGTTGCCGTGCTTGTTGTTGCTGATCGATTTTTGGCCGCTGGATCGAGTTAGCAAAGACGGCGTCCGGAGTTGGCGCGGATTGGCGTTGGAGAAGGCCCCGTTTTTTCTGCTATCGATTGTTTTTTCGGTCATCACATTCTTTTCACAAAAGAAAGATTCGCTGGTGATCAGCTTTGACATGTTGCCTCTAAAAACGCGGCTGGCCAACGCGATCGTTTCGTACGCCCGGTATATTGGAAAGACGCTGTGGCCGGATTCGTTGGCAGCATATTATCCGTTTGAAAAATGGCAAACATCGCAAGTCATCGTCGCCGCACTGTTGTTTGCGGGCATTTCGGCGGTGGCAGTATGGATGGTGCGACGTCGTCCGTGGATATTTGTCGGCTGGTTCTGGTTCGTTGGATTGTTGGTTCCTGTGATCGGTATCTCGCAAGTGGCGATGCAATCGATGGCCGATCGTTTCTCGTACCTGCCGCACATCGGCCTGTTTATTTTTTTGGTTTGGAGTTTTTGTGAATTGCCGCTTCGACAGGCGAAAATCGCGTTGACCGCTCTTGGCGCTGCAGCTGTCGTGTTGGCCGGTGTGTCGGCGCATCAGGTGCGGTTTTGGCAAGATTCGGAGACGCTCTTTGAGCACATCGTTGCGGTGACGCCGGAGAACGATATTACAGAATATTACACGGGACTGGCGCTGCTCGAAAAAAAGGAAGTGACACGGGCGAGATATCATTTCGAACGCGCGCTGAAAATGAATCCTAATTACAGCGGCGCGTATTTGCGGCTCGGAGATATTGTCCTCGCCGAAGGACGGGTTGCGGAGGCAGAGCAGGACTACCGCGCGGCAGTGCGCGCTGAGCCGAGCGCTACTGTTTGCCAACTTAAACTCGCGCAGTTCCTGGCCAAAAAAGGAGCCATGGACAAAGCAAGCGGCGATGAAGCTATTGAACATTTCCGCATAGCATTGCGAAACCGCCCTGAAATCGCGTCCGCGCAATATCAACTTGGCCAGTTGCTCAATGATCGTCACGACGTTGCTGGAGCTATAGTCGCCTTTGAGGCGGCCGTTCGTGCGAAACCCGACTTAATTGATGCACTCAACGATTTAGCGTGGGCTCTCGCGACGCAATCCGATGCAAAATTGCGAAACGGCAAAGAAGCCGTTGAGATGGCAACGCGGGCCGCCGACCTGACTCATCGTAGCGCGCCGAACATCCTCGACACGTTGGCCGCCGCGTATGCCGAGGC
>JAICXV010000455.1 GCA_025934545.1 Verrucomicrobiia bacterium | reverse complement strand
TGAAAATTGGGATCGGGCGTCGTGAGCAGGATGGCCGGCAGATCAGTGGTTATGTGCTTGGGCGGTTTGCGGCGGATGAGAAGAAGGTCGTTGAGGAAGTTTTGGCGCGGGCGAGTCAGCAGGTGGAATGTTGGCTGAACGCCGGGACGCTGGAAGCGATGAATAGATTTAACGGGACGGTTGTGAAGGAAGTTTGATGTTTAAAGTTTAAAGTTTGGAGTCGTTTCGGCGAATTCTTCAAACGTTAAACTTTAAACCTGAAACTAGAAACTGGATTAAACATGAAACGTTACGAAGGCCTGTTTGTTTTAAACACCGCGGGCAAAGAAGACAGTATCAAAGACGCGATCGACAAGATCTCCAACGAGATCAGCAGCACCGGCGGCAAAGTCGAGACCGTGCAAAAGATGGACAAGAAGTCTTTCTCGCGCGTGGCCGACAAGAAGTTTTCGTCGGGCTTCTACGTGAACATTGTGTTCGAAAATACGCCCGCGGGAGTGAATCAGTTGCGCAATCGCTTCGTGAATAACGAAGAGGTGTTTCGCGTGATGTTCACCGAAGCGCCCGTTGCCAAAGAAGCTGCCGCAACCAAGTAAGGAGGCTCTATGGCCGCCAGTTATAATAAAGTTATTTTGATGGGGAACCTGACCCGGGATCCCGAGTTGCGCTACACGCCAAAAGGAACGGCGGTCGCGAAGATCGGTCTGGCGGTGAATCGGCAGTGGAAGTCTGAATCCGGCGAGCAGAAGGAAGAAGTCACTTTCGTCGACATCGAAGCATGGGGACGCCAGGCGGAAGTAATCGCACAATATATGAAGAAAGGTTCGCCTTTGTTCATGGATGGACGGCTGAAGCTTGATACGTGGGAAGATAAGAACACCAAGCAAAAGGTGAGCAAGCTGCGCGTTGTTTTGGAGAATTTTTCGTTTGTTGGTGGTAATCGCGAAGGCGGTAGTGGTGGTGGTTCGCGGCCGATGGCTAGTTCGTCACCGGCACCAGTGTCTGCGCCCGAGCCGTCTGAACCCGACATGCCGGCGTCTGAGCCGGACGACGTGCCGTTTTAACTTTTTAACGTTTAACAATTTTAACGCTCAATTTTATGGCAAAAACAGAAGTCATTCTCACTCATAACATCGTCGGTCTCGGCGGTGAATCGGACAACGTCAAAGTCGCGTCTGGTTACGCGCGCAATTATCTTTTCCCGCAAGGCCTGGCGATTCCGCTGAGCGCCGCGAACAAGCGCCGGATCGAGGCGTTGCAGAAGCGCCGCGCGGAACGCGAAGCGCATGAGTTCAACACGATGTCGGAATTGTCGAAGAGCATTTCCAAGCTGATCGCGATTTTGGCGGTCAAGACTGGCGATGACGGCAAGATGTTCGGCACGGTCACGGCCGGCATGATTGCCGACCAGTTGAAGACGCAATTCGATATCGCGCTCGACAAGCGAAAGATTCACCTGGAGCACCCGATCAAAGCGCTCGGCGAATACGACGTCGACCTGCGTTTGCATCCGGAAGTACACGCGACTTTGAAAGTGCGCGTGGAGAGCTCGACGCCGCTCGTGCAGTCGGAAGCGGAGAAGGAAGCTGCTGAAGCGAAGGAAAAGGCCGAAGCGCGCCGTAGCGAATCGCGCGGTCATCGCAAGGCCCGTGAAACGAATGTGGAAACTTCCGGAGCGAAAACCGAAGATCATCCGCTGCTCAAAGGCGGGGAGGGCGCGGAAGAGAAACCGAAGAAAGCCAAAGGCGGCAAAGCCAAGGCTGAGAAAAAGGGCGAGTAATCGCACTCAATTTAGACAAGCCCCGACGTCAAAAGCGTCGGGGCTTTTTTGTTTTTATTACCACGAATAGTGGACGGTGTAGGTGACGGTCTTTTCTTCGTCGGGCGCGGCTTTCACGCGGAACTCGATGGTTTGGTCATCGGTCTTTTTGTAGTCGGACGAGTTATCGGTGATTTCCCAGGTGGGCCAGCGATAGAGATGTTCGACCACGCGGATTTCAGCCGGCGTCTTTTTGTGATTGCGCAATTTGATCTCGAACGACTCGTCGAGACCGTGGCCGCGCGTGTCCAGTTTGTGATTGGTCCGCTTGCGTTCGCCGACGATGTCGAAGGCGCTGCCGGTGGCGACGCGGATCATTTCGTCCGCGGGCGTGTGATCGATCATGTTCTCGCCGATGAATTCCATCTGGCCGTCGGAATCGCGGCGATAGAAGCGCAGGCGGCCTTTGGGCAGGGGCATGCCGAGATGGTTTTGTTTTGAATTTTTGAATTCGCGCATGACCCAAACTTTGGGATTTGATTGCGTGCCGTATTCGCGGTCGTCGCGAATGCTGCTGCTGGGCCAGCCGCGATAACGTTCGGAATCGATTTTTGCGCCGTCATAAACGTAGATGGGCGACGACTTGATGCCGCCGGCGGTGACGAATTCGACCTGCTTGGTTTCGCGATCAAGCAGAGTGGTGGTGCGTTGCAGGGTGTAGAGGTGATATTCGTCGAATGCTTTTTCGGTTATGGGGCGCGCGCCAGCAAAGCCCGAGATTGCATTCATACCTAATCGACGGCTGTCGCGATCTTCCATGTCGCCGCGGATTTTGCTCACGTCGCCTGCCATCAACTTTATCTTCGCGTTGTTGAAGCTCTTGCCGCTTTGATTGTCCATCGTGACCCAACCGACGAGGTCGAGGGAGTTTCCGTTTTCCGGCATGACCAGGTTATAGTCGGCCTGCCAGCTCATACCGCCGGTCACGTAGCTCAACTCGGCGTCGAGCGGGCCGTCGGCGTTGGCTTGCAATTGCCACGTCAACGTCGGTTTCAAAATTGTATTGTCGGCCAACGCAGGAAAGAGCGGCGCGCCGGGCAGGCGAAACATCAATTTGCCGTCCACTTCAATGATCGGTTGGCCGGTGCCGGTCGCAGAATACGACATTTGGCTCATGTAATATTCCTGGCCGTAACGGTTGTAAGCACCTTGATGCGGGACGTAGCCGCTGCGAATGATTTTGCCACGGATGATTTCCGTTTTTCCTTCGTCACGACCGGTGAGCTGTTTCTCGAATTCAATCGTTTTGCCTTCGTAAAGATTGAGGAGCAAAGCTTCGGAAATGGGATCGGCGCGAAAGTTTTGTTCGAGAATCTGCAAGGCGCGTTTACCGGTGGGATCGCGAAGCACCACTGAATCGGGCTCCAAATGCATCGTGGCGTCGTTGTAACTGATATCGTTCACGCCGGATTTAAGATCGAGATGAACGGTGTCGCGCACGACGGCGAATTTTTGGTTGTAAATCGTGAGCGCCGGGGCGGCGGACGCGGCGTGCGACAACACGACGGCTGCGCTGATGATTAAGGGGAGTGCTTTTGTCGTCATAAATTCCTCGCAGTTGAATCTTGTTTCCTCGATTTCATACCCATTAGACGGACCCGACGCGAAATCACTCCCGGGGAAGTTTTTAGCCAGCAAAATGAAAAACGGTGTCGGCGTTGCACTTTGCCACCCCGCTTCAAATCAGAAACAGGCTCGACGCGCCGGAACTACTGAAGTTTCAACACGCCTTCGGCGATGGCGAATTTGGTGAGGCCGGCGACGGAGTGGATG
>JAICXV010000445.1 GCA_025934545.1 Verrucomicrobiia bacterium | reverse complement strand
CGCGAACTGGCCGTGCAGGTTTCCGAGGAGATCCACAAGCTGCTGCTTTTTACGCGCGGCATTCATGCGCTCCCGATTTACGGCGGCCAATCTTACGACCGTCAAATCTGGGGTTTGAAACAAGGCGCGCAAATCGTCATCGGCACACCCGGTCGTGTCATGGACCACATGCGTCGCGGCACGTTGCGCCTCGACCAGATCAAAATGGTGATCCTCGATGAAGTGGACATCATGTTGAACATGGGTTTCCGCGATGACATGGAAACCATTCTCAAGGACACACCCAAGGAACGACAAACGGTGCTCTTCTCAGCGACGATCCCGCGACCGATCCAGGATTTGATCGCCAAATATACGCGCGACCCGCAATCGGTGCGCATCGAGCGCAAAGAGCTGACCGTGCCAACGGTCGAACAGGTCTATTACGAAGTCGATCGTCGATTCAAAATCGAATTGCTCACACGCCTCATCGATATCTACGACCTCAAACTCGGCATCATTTTCTGCAATACCAAACGCATGGTCGACGACCTCGTCGATCACTTGAACGCCCAGGGTTATTCCGCGGACCGTTTGCACGGCGATATGACGCAACAGCAACGCGACCGCGTCATGGGCAAGTTTCGCAAATCCGGTTTGGAATTTCTCGTCGCCACCGACATCGCCGCGCGCGGCATCGATGTCGACGACGTGCAGGTTGTCTTCAACTACGACTTGCCTTACGACGTTGAAGATTATTTGCATCGCATCGGCCGCACCGGTCGCGCCGGCAAAAGTGGCCGCGCCATTTCCTTTGTCGGCGGGCGTGAACTTTTCCAAATCCAAAACATCGAACGCTTCACCAAAGTCCGCATCCATCGCGCGCAGGTTCCAACCGCTGCCGAAGTCGAAGAAGCCCGCGCCAATGTCTTTGTCGAAGAACTGCGCGCGATTTTGAAAAGCGGCGAGTTCAAAAAGCAGGACCATTTGGTCGAGCGATTGTTGGAAGAAGGTTTTACTTCAACCGACATCGTCTCCGCATTGATCCATCAATTACAAAGCGGCGCAGCCGCCCCCGCGAAAGCCGCGCCGCAACAACGGGAAGAAGAACGCCCACGCTACGACGACTCGCGTGGTCGCCGCGATGATGGCCCGCGCAACTTCCGCGATCGACGCGATGACCGTTTCGAACGCCGCGACGATCGCCCCATGCGCCGCGATGATCGGCCACCGCGCTCCAACTTCGCCGGCGAACGCCAGGCACCGCCAACGCGCAAGCCGTGGGTTGCTGAAAAATCTCCGCGCCCGCTCGCTCGCGAGTCCGCGCCGGTCGAACGTAAACCGATTGCTGCTCCCGTGCCGGCCGCCGCAAAAACGGCTGCTCTGGAAAAACTAGCGCCAGAGCCAGCAAAACCAAAGCCCGCACCCAAGCCCCGGCCCTCATTCGGCGCGCCGCCCAAAAAAGCGAGCCGTCGCACACCGGACGAACAGACCCGCCTTTACATGAACGTCGGTTCCGAAATGGGCGTTGAAACCGGCGACATCGTCGGCGCGATTCTCGGCGAAACCGGATTGCCGAAGCCGACCGTCGGAACCGTCGACGTCCGCGAACGCCACGTCTTTGTCGACGTTGCGAAAGAGCACGCGAACTCCATTATTTCCAAACTGAACCGCACCCAAATCAAAGGCCACAAATTGAAAGTCAAAGTCGCGTAAGGAGCGCGGACTTCAGTCCGCTTCCTCGTGACAACGGATTGCGATTTGAAATGTTTTCACGTCTCATGCGAAGCGGACTGAAGTCCGCGCTCCGTAGGCAAACATTTCTCCTGTTTGGTGCAATATTCGCCTAACCTATTCCATCAATGTCCGCGATCCTCACTGCCACCGACCTTGAAGTGCGGCACAACGAACTCGTTGTGCTCGACCACGCGTCGCTCGCTATCGAGGAGAACGCTCGCGTTGGCATGGTCGGTCGCAATGGCTGCGGCAAATCGACGTTCCTCAAAATCATCGCCGGACAGATCACGCCCGATGCCGGCGAAGTCGTGCGGCGCCGCGATCTGCTCGTCGGTTATTTGCCGCAGGAATTCGCGCTCGACCCGAACTTGAATGTCGAAGGCAACGTTCGCATCGGCGCTAAACCCGTCCTCGATCTGATCCACGAATTCGAATCGTTGCCTGCGGATTCCAAAAAACACGCTGAACTCGAAGAACACATCCAGCGCCTCGACGGATGGGGCATCGATCGCCATGTTCAAACCGCGATGGCGCATTTGAGTTGTCCGGCGCCTGACCGCGAAATTTCCACGCTAAGCGGCGGAGAAAAACGGCGCGTCGCACTTTGCCGCGCGATCATCGGTCAACCTGACCTGTTGATTCTCGACGAACCGACCAACCATCTCGACACCGAATCGATCGAGTGGCTCGGCGAATTTTTGCAAAGCTATCGCGGCGCATTTTTGATGGTTACGCACGACCGTTATTTTCTCGATAAAATCACCAACTCGATTGTCGAGTTGGCCAATGGCCGTTTCTATTCCTACACCGGCAACTACACCGATTACCTGCAAGCCAAAGAACAACGCCAGGCCGCCGAGGAATCGGTCGAGCACGCGCGCCAAACTTTTTTGAAACGCGAACTCGAATGGGTCCGCAGCGGCGTCCAGGCACGGCGCACGAAAAAGAAAGACCGCTTCGAACGCTATTACGAAGTCGCGGCGCAATCCGGTCCGAACATCGAGCGTGACATCGAACTTGTCATTCCACCGCCACCGCAACTCGGCAATCGCGTCGTCGAATTGACCAAAGTCGGCGTCGACCTGGCCGGGCGCACCTTATTTTCAGGACTCGACCTCGAATTCAAAACGGGCGATCGCATTGGCATCACCGGCCGCAACGGTCTCGGCAAAACGACTTTGCTCAAAGTCGTCCTCGGCCAACTTCCGCCGACGCACGGCACTGTCAAAATCGGTCAACTCACGCAATTCAATTACGTCGATCAAGGCCGATTACAATTGCGTGATGACCGCACTGTCCTCGAAGAAATCAGCGACGGCACTGAGTTTGTCGTTTTCGGCGAGGAGCGCTTGTCGTTGCGCGCTTATCTCAGACGATTTCTCTTCACCGACGAACGCATCAGCGCGCAGGTGAAATACTTGAGCGGCGGCGAACGCAGTCGGTTGTTACTCGCGCGCATTTTGAAAAACGGTGGCAACTTCCTCGTTCTCGACGAACCGACCAACGATCTGGACCTGCCAACCCTGCGCATCCTGGAAGAAGCGTTGGTCGATTTTCCCGGCGTCGTCCTCGTCGTCAGCCACGACCGCTATTTTCTGAACCGCGTCTGTACCGCCATTCTTGCGTTCGAAGGCGAAGGGAAACTCCAATACAGCGTCGGCGAGTACGATTATTACGTTGAGAAGCGTCAGCGTAGTGCGCCTCCGGTAAGCGGCCCACGAGGCGCGGCTAGCTCGACCTTGAAGGACGACGCAGCGCGATCGTCCCCACCTTTAGCTGCAGCTCCGAAAAAACAATCACCGTCAAAACCACGCAAACTTTCCTTCAAAGAACAACGCGAACTGGAGGGCATGGAAGCCGCCGTCCTGGCCGCCGAAGAAAACATCGCCAAAATCGAAACGCTTTTTCTCGACCCGG
>JAICXV010000558.1 GCA_025934545.1 Verrucomicrobiia bacterium | reverse complement strand
TCCATCGAGCGGGGCGGATGCCGTCAAGGCAGCATCGGCGGACAAGGTGGAGGCGACGCGGCAGGTGATGCGCGATCTCTGGACCGACCATATCTTCTGGGTGCGCAATGTCGTCATCGCCACCAAGGACAAAAACGACGCCGCCCGAAAAGCCGCCGAAGCGGAGGTGGTCGCCAACGCAAAAGCGATCGCCGGCGCGGTCGTGCCGTTCTACGGCCAGGAAGCATCCGATCAGTTGTTCAAGCTGCTGGCCGGACACTGGGGCGCGATCAAGGCATACCTTGATGCGACGGATACCGGAAACAAAGCCGGCATGGAACAGGCCAAGAAAGCGCTTTACGACAACGCGCAGCAGATCGCCGATTTTCTGAGCAAGGCCAATCCGAACTGGCCCCAGAAGGTGATGACCGGCTTACTGACCGCCCATGCCACCCATCACATCATGCAGATTGACGACATCTATGCCGGGGAATACGACAAAGAGGGCTCGGAGGTCTGGCCCACCATGCGCCGAAACATGAATGCGCTCGGCAATGAACTGGCCGATGGACTGGCCAAGCAGTTCCCCGACAAGTTCTGAGTGTGCTTAAAGAGCCCGGGAAGTATCACTCAACGAAAGCAACGGGCCGTTCATCCAATGGACGCGCCGACGTAACGCCACTCCCATGCGCTTTGGTGTTTCCGCAGGCGCGACATGACGACCTACAAGACTACGGACGTTGGAGGATTGCAGCATTTTTATCGCGAGGCCGGGCCGACGAACGCTCCGACGATTCTCCTGCTGCATGGTTTTCCCGCCTCGTCTTTCATGTTTCGCGAATTGATGCCGAGCCTCGCGGGAAAATATCACGTTATCGCCCCTGATTATCCAGGCTTTGGCTACAGTTCCGCGCCCGCGACCAATGAGTTTGAATACACGTTTGATCATCTGGCGACCGTCACGGCAAAATTCACCGAGAAACTCGGGCTGACTCATTACGCGATTTATATGCAGGATTTTGGCGGCCCGGTTGGCTTTCGGCTCGCGACGTTGCACCCGGAAAGAGTTTCGGCGTTCATTGTTCAAAACGCCAATGCCTACGCTGAAGGGCTGCCCGACAGCTTTTGGTCGTTGGCGAAAACGCTTTGGAAAGATCCCTCGCCCACGAATTTCAAAACATTGCAGGACGCCGCCATGTCGGATGCCGCGTTGGAATGGAACTACACGAATGGCGTCGCTGACTCGACGCGCGTGAGTCCGGACAGCTGGGCATTGCAGCGCGCCCTTTTGGAGCGCAGGGGCAACAAGGATGCCATGATGGCGTTGCTCTACGATTATCGGAGAAATCTTGATCTTTACCCAAAGTGGCAGGCTTACTTTCGGGAACATCAGCCGCCCATGTTGATTGTCTGGGGCAAGAACGACATCATTTTTCCGCCGTCAGGCGCCCAGCCCTATCTTCGCGACCTGCCGAAAGCCGAACTGCATCTCCTCGACACTGGACATTTTGCATTGGAGGACAAGCACGATGAGATCGCCGTCGCAATCGAAGAGTTCCTGGCGCGAAAGTTAAAACAGTGATTGTGCGGGTGAACATCGAACGACCGAGTTTCAACGCTCAACATCGCGGGGCGCGGCTATTCGCTGAATTCTGTCGTAAAACTTTTATTAAAATTGTATCCGAATTGGCTTGGAAGCGCCTGTTCTCCTGCTTAACCATTTTACCCTTAGCAATGAAACGATTCATTATCCCCATATTTTTAACCGTCGCGACGGTTGCGTCGGCGCAAACCATCTTTTCTGATACTCAACCGACGTCCGTGCTGAACACGGCGAGTCCGGTGTTGCAAATCGATGCCGGCAAAGTCACGGGGAAGTCCAGTCCTACACTTTACGGGTTGATGACGGAGGAAATTAATTTTTCGTATGAAGGCGGACTGTACGGCGAGTTGATTCGCAATCGCACGTTCAAGTCGAGTCTGCAAAGTCCCACTTATTGGACCGCGGTGGGTGACACCAAGCCGTCGATGGACACCAATCAACCGTTGAACAGCGCGTTAAACGTGAGCCTCAAGCTGGACACGAGCAAGGCGACGAAGGAAGCGCCGGTGGGAATTGCGAACGGCGGTTATTGGGGAATCCCGGTGCGACCGAACACGACGTATCGCGCGTCATTTTATGCGCGCACGAAAGATTTTTCCGGGCCCGTAACGGTTTCGATTGAGAGCACGAATGGCAATGAAGTACTCGCAAGCGCGACGGTGTCGCACGTTTCGGGTGGTTGGAAAAAGTACGAGGTGACGTTGAAAACTGGTAATGTCAAAGAGTCCAAGAACAATCGTTTCGTGCTTTCGACGACCAAATCGGGAAGTTTGTTCCACAAAGAAGGCACGATTTGGCTCCAGAATGTTTCACTGTTTCCGCCGACGTTTAACAATCGCCCGAACGGCACGCGGCCGGACATCATGAATCTGATGGGGGATATGCAACCGAAGTTTCTGCGGTTCCCGGGTGGAAATTACGTGGAAGGCAATCGCATGAGCGAACGGTTTAATTGGAAGGAAACCGTCGGCGATGTCACGCGGCGTCCGGGCCATCGCAGCCCGTGGGGTTATTGGTCCACGGACGGTCTCGGTTTGCTGGAATTTTTGGAATGGTGCGAGGATTTGCACATGCAGCCGGTGCTGGCGGTATTTGCCGGCTATACGCTGGACAAAAAATATGTTGAGCCCGGCCCGGCCCTGGAGCCGTTTGTGCAGGAGGCATTGGAAGAAATTGAATACGTGACCGGCGACGCCAAAACCACGAAGTGGGGCGCGCAACGCGCGAAGGACGGACATCCAGCGCCGTTCCCGCTGACGTATGTTGAGGTTGGCAACGAAGATTGGTTTGATCGAAGTGGCAGTTACGAGAAGCGATTCGCGCAATTTTTCGATGCGATCAAAGCGAAGTACCCGCATTTGAAAATTATTTCCACGATGGGCTAT
>JAICXV010000119.1 GCA_025934545.1 Verrucomicrobiia bacterium | reverse complement strand
GGAAATGCAGTTCGCGATGGCAGGCGCCTAGGGCGCTTTCCGTATTTGCCCCGAGATGCATTTTAAAATATATTTGACCCGTCGAGAGCAAACGGTGCTGGCGCTGGTCGTCGGCCTGTTGGTGCTTGGTGGGATTGTGAAGCATTACCGCGCATCACCACCCGCGCCCTCGACCGTGCAAATAAACTAATGCAACCAGTCGAATTCGAGGAAGTCATCCGCAGAATCGTCGAGCGCGACCCGCGTTATCGACGTGAGGCGTATATCTTTTTGCGCGAGGCGCTCGAGTATACGCAAAAGATGATGGGCCGCCCGACTGCCGAAGAAATCCGGCATGTCAGCGGACGCGATTTGTTGGAAGGCATTCGCCGTTACGCGCTGGAACAATATGGGCCGATGGTGCCCACGGTGCTCAATGAATGGGGTATTCATAAGTGCGAAGACGTGGGTGAAATTGTTTTTAACATGGTCGATTTTAATCTGCTGGCGAAAACCGACACCGATACGCGCGAGGATTTCAAAGGGGTTTATGAATTTGACGAGGTCTTTGCCAAACCGTTTCGTCCCACCAAACGGCCAATCGAAACGTCCGTTCCGGAACTGAAAACAAAGTGAACGACATTCCTGCCGTCCCGCCGAACGTGCGCATGGTCACGTTGGAAAACGGGCTCGTGATCATCGTGCGCGAAGATCACAGCGCGCCGGTTGTGTCGGTGCAAGCCTGGTGCCAAACCGGCAGCATTCACGAAGATAAATGGCTGGGCGCAGGTCTTTCGCACGTTCTCGAACACATGCTTTTTAAAGGGACCACGACGCGTCCTGGCAGCCGCATCGATCAGGAGGTGCAGGAAGCCGGCGGTTACATGAACGCTTACACTTCATTCGACCGCACCGTTTATCACATCAATGTTCCCAACACGGGCGCGAAGGTGGCCATCGATATTCTGTGCGACATCATGCAGCACGCGACCTTGCCGGCGGATGAGTTGGCGAAGGAGCTGGACGTGATTCGTCGTGAGATGGACATGAACCAGGACGATCCGGGGCGTCGCGCGAGCCGGCGGTTGTTTGAGTCGGCGTTCACGCGCAGTCCGTATCGCTTTACGATTATCGGTTATCCAGAAATCTTTAACGAACTGAAACCCGAAGACATTATCGGCTATTACCGGCAGCGTTATATTCCGAACAATATGTTTGTTGTCGTCGCAGGCGACATCAAAGCCGACGACGCGATTGCGCAGATCACTTGCGCGTTCAAAGGCAGCAAAGCGCGAGCGATGGCGCCCACTGTTTTGCCGCCAGAACCGAAGCAAACGGGCGGGCGCGACATCATCGAAGAAGCAGCGATTGAGTTGGGGCATTTTCATATGACGTGGCACACGCCGGACTTGCGGCATCCGGACATGCCGGTTTTGGATATTTTGGCGGCGTTGCTCGGGAGCGGACGCAGTGCGCGGTTTTACCGCGAGATTCGCGAGAAGAAGGGATTGGTCACTTCGATTGACGCGTGGACTTATAATCCGGGTGAAATTGGTTTATTCGGCGCAAGCGCGGTGGTGGATGCGAACAAGTTCGCGCCCGCGCGCGATGCCGTGTATGCGGAAATCGAGCGGATTAAAAACGAGCGCATTCCGGCCGAGGAATTGGCGAAGGTGGTAAAACAGTTTGTTGCGGCGACGTTGGCGACGCGCAAGACGATGCATGGACAGGCGCAGGAGTTGGGCTCGAATTGGATCGGGACAAATGACCTCAGTTTTTCCGAACGCTATCTTGCCGCGATTAAAGCGGTTTCGGCCGATGATTTGCAACGTTGCGCGCGGAAGTATTTCACGAACGAAAACCGAACGCTTTACGCGCTCCTGCCCAAAGGGGCCGCGCCGCAACCCGAGAAGGACGGCGCGGTTTTCAAAGAAAATCCCATCCAGAAAATAACGTTGCCGAACGGTTTGCGTTTACTAGTCAAAGAAGATCACAAGTTGCCATTTGTTGAGATGCGTACGGTGTTTCAAGGCGGGGTCCTTGCCGAAACGGAAGCGAACAACGGCGTTTGCCAGTTGATGTCGAAGATGCTGCTGCAAGGCACGTCGCGGCGGACGGCAGAACAGATTGCCACTGAAATCGAATCGGTCGGGGGAAGCATTGATTCGTTTGGCGGGAACAATAGTTTTGGTGTTTCGGTTGAGGTGTTGACCAGCGATTTTGATACGGGCATGGATGTGTTTGCCGACGTGCTGTTGCATCCGACGTTTCCCGCTGAGTCATTTGAAGTGGAGCGACGGGTCCAACTGGAAAGTATTCGCGAGCAACGCGATCATTTGTTGCACAGTTGCAGTCGCGCCATGCGTCGCGCGTTGTTTGGCAATGTCAGTTATGGTTTGGACGCAAGCGGGAACGAAACAAGTGTTGCGAAAGCCAGCGCCAAAGACCTTCAGGAATTTCACAAGCGATTCGCTGTGCCGAACAATTGTGTGCTGGCCATCTTCGGCGACGTCACCGCGGATCGCGTGAAAGAAGCGGTGACAAAGACGTTCGGTGATTGGAAGCAAAATCCTTCGCTGGCTATTCAGACGCCGAAATGTCCGGCCCTCAAAGAAGTTAAACGCGCCACCGAAACACGTGACAAAAAGCAGGCGGTGTTAGTGATGGGTTTTTGCGGTCTCAGCGTGAAGGACGCGGACCGTTACGCGCTGGAACTGGTGCAGGAAGCATGCAGCGATTTGGGTTCGCGGCTGTTTCTGCGCATTCGTGAAGAACTGGGGCTGGCTTACTATTGCGGCGCTCAAAATTTCGTCGGCGTCGCGCCTGGATATTTTTCGTTCTACGTCGGCACTGCGCCCGAACAGGTGAAGCTGGTTGAAAAAGAACTACTGGCCGAAGCGCAATTGCTGCGCGAACAGGGCTTGAGTGCTGAAGAGCTCAATCGGGCTAAAGCAAAACTGATCGGCCAGAAGAAAATCGCGCGTCAGGACCTGGGTGGCTATGCGCAGACAGTGGCGCTCGATGAACTTTACGGATTGGGCTACGGCAACAGCGATTCCGAGGACGCCAAATACGAAGCGGTGACGATTGCCGAAACGAAAACGGTTGCCGCAAAATATTTACGGGCCGATGCTTTGGTGATTTCGGTTGTGGCGCCGCAGTAATTTAAGATTGCGGGCCGACCAACTTATCTTTGCGCCAATTCAGGACGTCAAGCGGTGGCGGAACACGAACTTTCGGAGACCATGTGTTCTGGCAGTTTTTGCAATAGAACTGCTTGTCGAGGATGTGCAGGAAACAGAAAACTTCCACGAGCGTCGGCAACACGAACTTGCGCGTGAATTGCGGATAATCGACTTTCGGCGAACCACACTGCGGACAAAGGATTTCGTGCGCTAGCAGGTGTTCCTTGTCTTCGACGCCTTCGAGAAGAGCCCGGGCCCGATCGAAATCTTTTTCCGAAACTTCCACCTTCTCGCTCGCGAGCGGGCGGGATAGGAACCAGTATTTTTGGAGTCTGGATTCGTCGGCAACATCGGCCTCAACCCCGGCTTCGATCAACCGTTTGGCCACGGCTTCGGCGTCTTCCAGTTCGTTAAAAGTCGCTACCGTCGTCGTTCTCCCTGTCATGTAGTAAAGTACACCACATTGGGCGAAAGCTCAAATGGCCAACTTGGCGAAAGGGGACATCAACTCCGGCGCGGTTGCGGACTTATTGGGCGAAATTCTTGCTTACGTATGCAGCAATTTCGCCGCCGATGGCCAGGGAAGCGGTTGCGCCCGGGCTTGGCGCGTTCAGGACGTGCAAAGCGCGCGGGCGTTCGACGAGGCAAAAATCCTGCAGCAACTCGCCTTCCGGCGACATCGCCTGCGCCCGAACACCTGCACCGCCCGGAGCAAGATCGGCCTCGCGGATGTCCGGGACGAGCCGTTGCAAGGCTTGTGCGAAAAGTTCTTTGCTGAACGACCGACGAATTTCGTCCCAGCTCATGCGCTTGTGTTTGGCCATGAATCGCCACAGGCCGGAGAAGCTGAGCGCGTCCCACAAGTCGACGACGTTGATTTTGCTCCAAGTGTAGCCTTCGCGGGACAGCGCGAGCACGGCGTTCGGGCCGGCTTCGACGCCGCCCTCGATGAGGCGCGTGAAGTGGACGCCCAGAAATGGGAATTGCGGATCGGGAACAGGATAAATCAAATTGCGGACGAGGTTCTGTCGTTCAGGTTTAATTTTGTAATATTCGCCGCGAAAGGGAACGATCCGAACGTCACGTTTTTCTCCGGCCAATTCTGCGACGCGATCACAATGCAATCCGCCGCAATTGACGATGTAATCGGCTTCCCATGTGTTGCTGATGACCGGCGGCGCGTTCGGATTTTCTGTTTCGACCAACCAGCCGTTTGATTTTTGGTCGAGCTTGATGACTTTCGCGCGCGTGACGACTTGACCACCCGCCTCTTGGATTTTTTTTAACATCACGTGCGCGACTTCGACGTAATCGACGATGCCTTCTTGCGGGACGTGAACGGCCTCGACACCGGCGACGTGCGGCTCGATTTCGAGCATCTGCTTGCGCTTGAGCAGACGCATGCCTTTGAGGCCGTTCTTCGTGCCGCGATCGAAAAGATTGTGCAGGCGCTCGACCTCCGTCGGGTCGACGGCGACGACGAGTTTGCCGCAAATTTCGTGGCGGATGTTGTTCTCCTGGCAAAACGCGATCATTTCCTGAATGCCGGAAACGGCGAGGCGCGCTTTGATCGAACCGGGTTTATAATAAAGCCCTGCGTGCAGAACGCCGCTGTTGTTGCCCGATTGATGGCGTGCCACGTCTGGCTCTTTTTCGAGCACAACGATTTCGACGTTAGGAAACTTGCGACCCAGCTTGATAGCGGTGCCCAAACCGATAATGCCGCCGCCGATAATGATGATGCGTTTCTTAGCCAAGGCCATTTTTTGTAAGGCTAAAGGCTAAAAGCTAAAGGCTAAAGTCATCTTTTCACTTTTAGCTTGTAGCATTTAGCCTTTAGGCTTGGTCCATGATCTGGGACCTGCATTGCCACATCGCGACTGCTCCGGGCCGCACGCCGGATGAGCGGATGTATTGGCTCATTCAACGCGCGGACCGGATGGGGATTGATCGGCTGTGTATTTATATGGGGACGAAATGGTCCGATGATCCGACGCCGCAGGATTTCCGACATCAAAATGATGAGGTGCTTGAGGCGTTGACGCATTGGCATCATCGGGCGTTTGGGTTTGCTTACATCAATCCGAAATATCGACAGGAAAGCCTCGACGAAATCAATCGCTGCATTCGCGATGGTCCGATGACTGGCATTAAGTTATGGGTGGCAGAGCGGTGCAACTCACATGATCTCGATCCGATTGTGGAACGGTGCGCTGAGCTGAAAGCGATCATTTTCCAACACACGTGGCTGGTGGTTTCCGGCAATCGACCGGGTTCGTCGAGGCCGACTGATATGGCCGAGCTCGCGACGCGATATCCCGATGTTCCGATGATCCTTGGTCACACTGGCGGCGATTGGGAACTTGGCATTCGCGCCATTCGCGCAAACAAAAATGTATCGGTGGATCTGGCGGGTTTTGATCCGACGGCTGGAGTGACCGAAATGGCGTATCGGGAAATCGGCGCGGAACGAATCATTTACGGCAGCGACGCGGCGGGGCGCAGTTTTGCTTCGCAACTGGCGAAAGTTTATGGGGCGGATATTCCGGAATCGGCCAAGAAACAAATTCTCGGACCGAATCTGCGACGGATGATGCTGCCGATTTTGCAAGCGAAAGGCGTGCAGGCATGACGCATTACATCGATACGAACGTGACGTTGTCGCGCTGGCCGTTCCGGCGATTGCGCGGCGATGAAACGACGGAGCTGGTTAAAATTTTGCGGCATTACGGCGTGACCCAGGCCTGGACGGGAACATTTGATGGCGTGTTGCACAAGGACATTGCCGGCGCGAATGAGCGGTTAATGGAAGAATGTCACAAGCATGGGCATGGGATTTTACGTCCCTTTGGTTCTGTGAATATCACGTTGCCGGCGTGGGAGGATGATGTGCGCCGTTGTGCGGACGAACACAAGATGCGGGGGATTCGCGTGTATCCGAATTATCACGGCTACCAACTCGATCACCGGGATTTTGCGCGGTTGCTGGCGATGTGCGATGAGCGCCGGTTGATTTTGCAGATTGCGGTTAGCGTGGAAGACGAGCGGACGCAACATCCGCTGATGCAGGTGAAGGATGTGGATTGTCATCCGTTGGCTGCGTTGCTGAAAGCACACCCGAACTTGCGCGTGGTGATTCTCAACACATTTCGAGCGACTGGTGGGCGCAACCTTGGTGTTTTGAGCGGGTGCAAGAATGTTTACTTCGAAATCGCCACGCGGGAGGCCGTGGCTGGCATCGCAACGCTCGCGGAAAAAATTCCGGTGGAGCGAATCCTGTTCGGGTCGCATGCGCCGTTTTTTTATTTCGAATCGGCGGTGCTAAAGTTGCAGGAGTCGGGGTTGAGCGAAGAAAAGTTAGCGCTCATTCGAACCGAAAATGCGGGACGTGTGTTTGCGTAGAGTTCCGATCTCTTGACCGAGAATGGGAAAGCAGCAGAAAATTGCCGCACTCCAAAACGCTTCGCGTTGTCTCGTGCTCTATGCGAACAATTCCATGATCGGTTTTCCGACGCCGTCGCGAGTCACGTAGAACGGGCGCTTTTCGATCTCGTAGGAGAGCCTGGGCGAAATGCCCAGCGCGCGGTAAATGGTCGCGTGCAAATCTTCGATGATAACGCGGTCTTTAATCGTTTTGCACGGGCGCTCGTCGGCGGTGAGGCCGTGAAGGTGTCCGCGTTTCATGCCGCCGCCATACATCAAAACGGAACCGGCGTCGGTGAAGTGCCGGTGCATGCCGTAGAAGCGCATGTCCTCGATATTG